>NZ_JVJI01000122.1:0-36146 GCF_001072665.1 Streptococcus pseudopneumoniae
AGATCCAGTTAAAGTAACGGTTGAATTACCAAATGGAAAAGTGATTACAGTAGAAGTCCCAGTAACTGTCACTCCAAAAGCGACTCCAGCTCCAAGAGAAACAGTTAAAACTACCCCAATCGTAGTAGAGGTTGGAACTCCAATTGGCAAAGATGATGTTAAGAAACATATTGAGTTACCAAAAGGTGCTGAAATCGTAGAAGTTGGAGAAATTCCGGCAACTGATACGGCAGGACAAAAACCAAGTGTTAAAGTAAAAGTGAAACTACCATCAGGAGAAATCGTAGAGGTAGAAGTCCCAGTAACAGTCATACCTAAGCATGTTGAACCATCAACTCCAAATCAACCAGCTTCTCAACCATCAACACCTAAAAATGTTGAAGTTCAAAAAGAATTGCCTAACACAGGTACAGAAGCCGACTCTAGCTTAGCAGCACTTGGACTTTTAGGTGTCTTGAGTGGATTTGGACTTGTTGCTCGCAAGAAAAAAGAAGACTAATTCTAATTAGATTTTCTGATAAGAATAAGGAGTAGGATATCATATCCGCTCCTTTTCTTTTTGGGATTGAGATGAGAGTTATTATAGCATTGGTTAAAAATTTTCGGTGGTTTTATTGTCAATTCTCTGTAGATTTTCTCGTTCTAATCTCGTATAGACAAGATTACAGAATCATATTCTATAAGTTGTCTGACTTGACTTTCTTGATGGAAATTATATAATAGTTGTAATAAAAATAATTACAACGAGAAAAGAGAACCATTTATGACCTATGAATACAAGAGCCACATTTATTTAGCAGAGGCAGTTTTAAATGTAAAGGATTTGGCAAGTCAAACAGCCTTTTATCAGCAAGTTATTGGTTTAGAAATCTTATTTCAAACTGAGACAGAGGTCGTTCTGGGACTTGAAGGAAAAGCCTTGGTACACTTGATTCAAGCACAAGAGAGAGGTGAAGTAAGGGAACATTATGGTCTTTACCATCTGGCTATTCTTTTGCCGACACGCAAGGCTTTGGCAGATGTCTTGAAACACCTGACAGATTTACAGATTCCTCTAGTCGGCGGTGCAGACCATGGTTACAGTGAGGCCCTTTATTTGGAGGATTTGGAGGGAAATGGCATTGAACTCTATCGAGATAAGCCGGTTTCTACATGGGATATTCGAGAAGACGGTCGTATTATAGGGGTCACTGAGGTCCTTGCGGCACAGGATATCTATGAGTTGGGGGAAAGAGTAGAGCCCTTTACTTTAGCAGAGGGTACGAGAATGGGGCATATCCATTTGTCCGTCAAGGATAGTCGAAAGTCAAGCCAGTTTTATCAAAAGGTGTTAGGACTAGAGGATAAATTTAGTGTGCCTAGTGCTAGTTGGATTGCAGCTGGAGATTATCATCATCATTTGGCAGTCAACGAATGGGGAGGAAAAAATCTGGCTCCGCGTAAGGCAGGTTTGCCAGGTTTAGCCTACTATGTCATTGAAGTCGCGCATAAAGAAGAACTGTTAACGATTGCCCAGCGAGCGCAAGAAGTTGATGCACCAGTTAAGTGGCTGACATCTAGCCAGTTGGAAATCACAGACCCAGACGGAATTGTGACTCGTATTCGTTTAGCAAGGTAAAACTAGAAAACTCTAGTAAATTATCAGTATGGCTAGTTTACCTTTTGAAAAGTCTTTGATAACAGAACTGAGTGAGCTGGATGGGCGAGAATTTTGACAAAGAAGCTGATTAGAGATATAATGAAGAAAAATCGAGCAAGGAAAAAGAAATGACAAACTCAAAGTATATTACTCGTTTGAAACGTTCAGAGGGCCAGTTGCGTGGGATTCAAAAGATGATTGAAGAAGATCGTGACTGTGCTGATATTGTGACGCAACTGACAGCAGTGAAATCTAGTGTGGAGCGCGTGATTGAGATGATAATTACGGAAAACCTTACTGAATGTATCAATCAGCCACTAGATGATCCTGAAGCTCAAAAGGAACGCCTAGAAAAGGCCATCCGATACTTGATTAAACGGAAATAAAGAGATGAGAGTTGCAAAGATCTCTGCTAGTAGAATAGTTTAATGTGAATCAAGAGAGGCTGGAAAAAGTCTTTAAAATAAAAGAACGCATACTATCAGGTGTTGAAAGCCTTGATAGTATGCGTTTTATTGTGGGGAAATTTACTTCATTTTCTCCTGAAGTTGAGTTTTTGCCCAGCTCCTTTTGATTATTCTACTTGACCTGGCCAAGCATTCATGCCACCTTCTACATTGGTAACAGTGAGGCCTTGGGCGCTGAGAAATTGGCAGGCAGAGGCAGAACGTACTCCTCCTTGACAGATGACATGGTATGTACGGTCAGAATTGAGTTCTTTGTAGCCCTGCTCTAAGGTACTTAACGGAAGATTTTTGGCACCTGGTGCATGTCCTGCTTGGAATTCATGTGCTTCACGGACATCGATAAGCTCTAAATTTTCATTTTGATATTTTTCATAAAAGTCAGCCATACTGATACTAGTTTCCATATTCTACTCCTTCTGGGTTAGCCATTTTGTATAGTGAATAAGCGCCGTCAAGGTTTTGTACGGTAAATCCTGCTTGCTTGAGGATACGCTCTGCGATATAGCTGCGTAAACCACTGTGGCGGCTGACGATGTAGGCCTGGTTCTTGTCCAGTTCATTCAAGCGTTCCCGTAGTTCGTTTAGGGGGATGTGTATAGTGTCTACCTTAAGTCGACCACTTTGAAGTTCGCCACTTGTCCGCACATCTAGGAATTTCTTACCCTTAGCTAGTTCGTCTTCGAGCTGATACCATTGAATATTGTCGCTGAGACCTTCGACAAGGTTTAAGGCTGCGTAGCCCAGCATATTGACGGGATCCTTGGCAGAACCAAATGGTGGCGCATAGGTAAACTCTAACTCTGGTAAGTCAAAGACGGTGAGATTTCCCTTGATAGCAGTTGCCAGGATATCGATGCGCTTGTCAACGCCTTTCTTACCAACTCCTTGGGCACCGTAGATTTTTCCAGTGTTTGGGTTAAAGAGGAGCTTCAAGGTCATATCAGTAGCGCCTGGATAATAACCAGCATGGTCTTTACCGCTGACATGAAGGGGCTTGTAAGGAAGTTGATTCATGCTAAGGATACGCTCGCTGAGCCCAGTCGAAGCAGCTGTCATATCAAAGGCACGAACGATAGCAGTGCCGATACTTCCCTTGTTTGTACGTTCTAGTCCTGCGATGACGTCTGCCACTTGGCGTCCCTGACGATTGGCAGGAGAAGCGAGAGAGATGAGGGCATCTTGGCCTGTGATTTCTTGCTTGACAATGATAGCGTCACCGACAGCATAAATATCTTTTTGACTGGTTTCGTAATGTTCATCGACTAGGATACCACCACGAAGTCCCAGTTCAATCCCCGCAGCTTTTGCCAGTCCGTTTTCAGGTTCAACACCGACAGAAAGGATGGTGAGGTCAGAAGTGATCTTTTGCCCGTTTTCGAGAACGATGATTTTTCCTTGGTCTTCAAATCGAATCGCAGACTGAGAAGTGATAACGCGAACACCGTTTTTAACCAATTCTGCTTGGACAAAGGCTGCCATTTCTTGATCTAATGGTGGCAAGACATGGGGTGCTTTCTCAACAATAGTAACTTGCAGGCCACGTTTTGCCAGATTTTCAGCCATTTCAAGCCCGATAAAGCCTGCACCAATAACGACAGCTTCTTTTGGATAATTGTCCAAGGCTGCCATGATTTCATCGAGATCGGGAACATTGCGAAGAGTGTAGGCGTTCTTAGCTTCTACCAAGCCTTCAATGGTAGGAACAAATGGTTTAGCTCCTGGGGAGAGGATCAGCTTGTCGTAGCTTTCTGTGAATTCCTGTCCATCATGGCGTATGGTCACAGTGTGCTTTGCTGGCGAAATGCTGATGACTTCATGGAAAGGACGAACATCCAAATTAAAGCGTGCTTTGAGACTTTCAGGAGTTTGGACCAATAAGCTATCACGGTTTGCAATTTCTCCTGAAACATAGTAAGGAAGTCCGCAGTTTGCAAAGGAAACAAAGGGACCTTTCTCAAAAATAGTGATTTCAGCGTCTTCCATGAGACGTCTGAGGCGGGTTGCTGCTGACATACCGCCTGCAACTCCTCCGACAATGATAATTTTCATTGACTTTCTCCTTTATATATCTAGATGACCTTACCTGTCCAAGCGCTCATACCGCCTCGGACATTGATGACATCATATCCTTTTTTCTTTAGCTTTTTCGCAGCTAGTTTGCTTCGCACACCAGAATGACAAATGACATAGAGTGTTTCTTTTGTCGCTGGTGTGTAGGAACCAATTTCGGTTAGAGGAACATTTTTGGCATTTTTGATATGGCCTCTACGAAATTCCATCGGCGTCCGAACATCCAGTAGCTGAATTGGTTCCTTGAGTTTGGCTTCTAACTCGCTGGTAGAAATACTGTCAATTTTTGTAAATAAGTGAAACATAGGCACCTCCTAATATACCCTTATGGGGTATATTAAACCATGAAGTCAAGCTTTTGTCAAGCAAGTTGTTTTGAGTTGGTGGAGATTGTATTGTTTTTATCCTCAGTTCATCAACCCCCTACTTGACACTCTGTCAGCTTTTGATACAATAGTACAAAATTAGAGGAGGTGGGTTATGATTCAGAAACATGCGATTCCTATTTTAGAGTTTGACGACAATCCTCAGGCGGTCATCATGCCCAATCACGAGGGGCTGGACTTGCACTTGCCCAAGAAGTGTGTCTATGCTTTTTTAGGTGAGGAGATTGACTGCTATGCGAGGGAAGTAGGGGCGGACTGTGTCGGCGAATTTGTTTCAGCCACCAAGACCTATCCAGTCTATGTCGTGAACTACAAGGGCGAGGAGATTTGTCTGGCTCAGGCTCCTGTGGGCTCCGCTCCAGCAGCCCAGTTTATGGATTGGTTGATTGGATATGGTGTGGAGCAGATTATTTCTACAGGTACCTGTGGAGTGCTGGCTGATATAGAAGAAAATGCCTTTCTAGTCCCTGTTCGCGCTCTGCGAGATGAAGGAGCTAGTTATCACTATGTGGCACCTTCTCGTTATATGGAAATGCAGCCAGAGGCTATTGCTGCTATTGAGCGAGTGTTGGAAGCCAGAGGGATTCCCTATGAAGAAGTCATGACCTGGACGACAGACGGTTTTTACCGAGAAACGGCTGAAAAGGTGTCTTATCGTAAGGAAGAAGGCTGTGCTGTTGTGGAGATGGAGTGTTCTGCGCTTGCGGCAGTAGCCCAACTGCGTGGGGTTCTCTGGGGAGAATTGTTGTTCACAGCTGATTCTTTAGCAGACTTGGATCAGTACGATAGTCGTGACTGGGGTTCAGAAACTTTCGAGAAGGCCTTGGAACTCTGCCTTGAGATTGCCTTTCAGTTCTAGCTACTCTTCTTCTTTTTATGGTACAATGGATGTATGTTATTTAAATTATTTGTGAAAAAAATTGAAAGAGCCTTGGGCGGACTTTCGCCAGCTCGTCGGATTTTTCTGAGTTTCGCTGGAGTTATTTTTATAGGTTCTCTTCTTTTGAGTTTGCCTTTTGTTCAGGCAAGTGGTTCTCAGGCTACTTATTTTGACCATCTCTTTACGACGGTGTCCATGGTCTGTGTGACTGGTCTTTTTACGCAACCAGTGGCTACTACCTATAATGTCTGGGGGCAGTTGATTTGTATGCTCTTGATACAGATTGGTGGTCTGGGGCTCATGACCTTTATCGGGATTTTTTATATCCAAGGCAAGCAAAAGCTTAGTCTGCGTAGTCGTGAAACCATTCAGGAGAGTTTTAGTTATGGGGAAAGTAAGTCTTTGAAGTCCTTTATGCGGTCTATCTTTTTGACGACTTTTCTGGTGGAGGGCTTGGGTGCCTTTCTACTAAGTTTCCGTTTTATTCCTGAGTTCGGCTGGGGAAGGGGCATTTTTACCTCCATCTTTTTAGCCATTTCAGCCTTTTGTAATGCTGGTTTTGATAATTTCGGCAGTAGCAGTTTAGTGGCTTTTCAGACGGATCCCTTGATCAATCTGGTCATTGCTGGTTTGATTATCACGGGTGGTCTCGGCTTTATGGTCTGGTTTGACTTAGCAACCCAGTTTGATAAGAAGAAAAAACGCCGTCTGCGTTTCCACACCAAGTTGGTTCTCTTCTTGACTGCAGGGATTTTGCTGTTTGGGACAGTATCTACACTCTTTACGGAGTGGCACAATCCAGGAACCATTGGCAATCTCAGCGTTCCAGAGAAAGTGCTGGTTAGCTTTTTCCAAACCGTCAGCATGAGAACAGCTGGCTTTGCCTCTATTGACTACACTCAAGCTCGGCCTGTGACCTTGTTTATCTATATCCTACAGATGTTTCTGGGTGGAGCGCCTGGAGGAACGGCTGGAGGGCTCAAGATTACGACTTTCTTTGTCTTGTTGGTTTTTGCGCGTAGTGAATTGCTGGGCCTACCTCATGCCAATGTTGCGCAGAGAACCATTGAGGCTCGAACAGTCCAAAAATCCTTTAGTGTCTTCATTATCTTTTTGATGACCTTCTTGTTGGGTTTGGTGTTGCTGGGAATTACAGCAGAAGGAACACCGCGCTTTATCTACCTCATGTTTGAGACCATTTCGGCCCTTGCGACAGTTGGGGTAACGGCAAATCTGACACCAGAACTGGGCAAGTTAGCTCTCAGCATTGTCATGGTACTCATGTTTATTGGCCGTATCGGTCCCTTGACCTTGCTGGTCAGTCTAGCGGATTACCAGCCTGATAAGAAAGATTTGATTCAGTATATGAAAGCAGATATTAGTATTGGATAAGAAAGGAAGAACTATGTCAGATCGTACGATTGGAATTTTAGGTTTGGGGATTTTCGGGAGTAGTGTCCTGACGGCCCTAGCCAAGCAAGATATGAATATTATTGCCATTGACGACCACGCCGAGCGTATCAATCAATTTGAGCCAGTTTTGGCGCGTGGAGTTGTTGGCGATATTACAGATGAGGAACTCCTCAGAACCGCAGGAATTGATACCTGTGATACGGTTGTAGTGGCAACAGGGGAAAATCTAGAGTCGAGTGTGCTTGCAGTTATGCATTGTAAGAGTCTAGGGGTACCAAGGGTTATTGCCAAGGTCAAAAGCCAGACAGCTAAGAAGGTGCTGGAAAAAATCGGTGCCGACTCGGTGATCTCACCTGAGTATGAAATGGGGCAGTCCCTAGCGCAGACTATTCTCTTTCATAATAATGTTGATGTCTTTCAGTTGGATAAAAATGTGTCTATCGTGGAGATGAAGATTCCGAGTGTTTGGGCAGGTCAAAGTTTGAGTCAGCTAGATCTACGTGGCAAATACAATCTCAATGTCCTAGGATTTCGTGAACAAGAAAATTCACAGCTGGATGTCCAGTTTGGACCTAATGACCTCTTGAAGGCAGATGCCTATATTTTAGCAGTCATTAACAACCAGTATCTAGACGACTTGGCAGAATTAAATTCGTAAAAAAATTAATATAAGTATTTTATAAGAGGGATTTAAGAAAAATTTTAACTTTTTCTTAATCCTTTTTAATTTTAGGAGATTATACTAGAGTCATCAAATAAAGAAAAACTCTAAGGAGAATCCTATGAAATTCAATCCAAATCAAAGATATACTCGTTGGTCTATTCGCCGTCTTAGTGTCGGTGTTGCCTCAGTTGTTGTAGCCAGTGGCTTTTTTGTCCTAGTTGGTCAACCAAGTTCTGTACGTGCCGATGTGGTCAATCCGACCCCTGCTCAAGTTGTGCCAGATGCTACTTCGGTGAGTGAAAAGAGTGATTTGCCAGCAGAATTTCTCAAAGAAGCAGTCGATACAGCTCTTCCTTCAGAACAGGCAGACTCAACACCTAAAGCAAGCATGGATACTACAAACTCTCCAGAAAAAGCAGCTGCAGGTGCTAAAGACCAAGTGGTAGCGCAAAAAGAAGAAGTGCAAGCAAAACCAGAATCTAAGAAACAAACAGAAGATGCGGTTAAACCTGTGGAAAGCCCTGCAGCTACAGTTTCTGGACAAGACCGTGAAGCAAGTGAAGCTCAACCAGCAACCACTCCAGCTGAAGTGCAAAAAGGTGTGGCCGACAACACTAAAGACACAGTGGATGTTCCAGCTACTTACCTAGACAAAGCTAATTTTCCAGGCCCATTCACAGCTGGTGTTAACCAAGTTATTCCATACGAACTTTTCGCTGGTGATGGTATGTTGACTCGTCTTATCTTGAAAGCATCCGACAAGGCTCCATGGTCAGATAACGGTTCAGCTAAAAACCCCGCTCTTCCACCAGTAGAGAAATTGGGCAAAGGCCTCTACTTCTACGAAGTGGATTTGGCTGGTACCCAAGGTAAATCTGATAAAGAACTTCTTGACCTCTTGAAACAAAACGGTACTCAAAGCTACAAAGCTACCATCAAAGTGTATGGTGCGAAGGATGGCAAGGCAGACTTGAGCAACCTTGTAGCGACTAAAGAATTGGATGTCAACTTGAATGGCTTGACTACTCCAGCTGAAGTGCAAAAGGGCGTAGCCGACAACACTAAAGACACAGTAGATGTCCCAGCCACTTACTTAGATAAAGCGAATTTCCCAGGCCCATTCACAGCCGGTGTTAACCAAGTCATTCCATACGAATTCTTCGCTGGTGACGGTATGTTGACTCGCCTTATCTTGAAAGCTTCTGACAAGGCTCCATGGTCAGATAACGGCTCAGCTAAAAATCCTGCTCTTCCACCAGTAGAAAAATTGGGCAAAGGCCTCTATTTCTACGAAGTGGATTTGGCTGGTACCCAAGGCAAATCTGATAAAGATTTGCTTGACCTCTTGAAACAAAACGGCACTCAAAGCTATAAAGCTACTATCAAAGTGTACGGTGCGAAAGACGGCAAGGCAGACTTGAGCAACCTTGTAGCGACTAAAGAATTGACAGTGAACTTAAATGGCTTAACTACCCCAGCTGAAGTGCAAAAAGGTGTGGCTGATAATACGAAAGACACAGTGGATGTTCCGGCATCTTACTTGGATAAAGCTAACTTCCCTGGACCATTCACAGCCGGTGTTAACCAAGTCATTCCATACGAATTCTTCGCTGGCGACGGTATGTTAACTCGTCTTATCTTGAAAGCTTCTGATAAAGCCCCATGGTCAGACAATGGTTCAGCTAAAAACCCCGCTCTTCCACCAGTAGAGAAATTAGGTAAAGGCCTTTACTTCTATGAAGTAGACTTGGCAGGCACCCAAGGTAAATCTGATAAAGAGCTTCTAGACCTCTTGAAACAAAACGGCACTCAAAGTTACAAGGCAACTATCAAGGTTTACGGTACTAAAGATGGCAAGGCCGATTTGACAAATCTCGTAGCGACTAAGGATTTGACAGTGAACTTGAATGGACATCAGTCTCTGATTCCGATGCAGTCAGGTTTCGTCCCATCTTCTAATGGTTCAGCTATGCCAGCTCCAATGATGAATAGTCATCAAGATGCATCGAATATGAAAGCTCAAATGCCTAGTGCCAATCAAGATGAGGTGAAATCTAAAATGCCAGCTGCTAGCCAGGATAAGATGATGCCTAACAAAGAGCAGGACAAAACCATGAATGCTAGCCAACCAATGGCAACTCCAAGTATGAAGCAAGACCAAGCTGCAGCAACCTCAAGCAAAATGTCTGATGAAGGCAAGATGGCGTCTACTAGCAAGGTGTCAAGTCCAATGATGGCTGATCACATGAAAGACCAAAAAGACATGCTTCCATATACTGGTGAAGCCCAAACATCAATGGCTACTCTTGGATTCTTTGGATTAGTCTTGGCCGGCCTGCTAGGTGGACTCGGTTTGAAAGCTAAAAAAGAGGAAAATGACTAGTCTAGTTACAGACTTTCTATCTAGGATATGAAAAATTCCGATATCGTTTAGAATGTTCGTAAAGAGATAAAAATAGTGTTATACTATTGTGGTATAGCACTGTTTTTTTCAAAGGAGAGACAGATGGGAAAGACAATTTTACTCGTTGACGACGAGGTAGAAATCACAGATATTCATCAACGTTATCTGGTTCAGGCAGGATATCAGGTTTTGGTGACCCATGATGGAGTAGAGGCTTTAGAAATCTTCAAGCGAAAAGCGATTGATTTGATTATTACAGATATCATGATGCCTCGGATGGATGGTTATGATTTGATTAGCGAAGTTCAGTATCAATCTCCGGATCAACCTTTTCTCTTTATCACGGCTAAGACTAGCGAGCAGGACAAGATTTATGGCCTGAGCTTAGGGGCAGATGACTTTATTGCCAAGCCATTTAGCCCTCGTGAGTTGGTTTTGCGTGTCCACAATATCTTGCGTCGCCTTCATCGTGGAGGTGAGTCAGAAGTCGTCAGTCTTGGGGATTTACGAATGAATCACAGTAGTCATGAGGTTCAAGTCGGAGATGTGGCGCTTGATTTGACAGTCAAATCCTTCGAACTTCTATGGCTTCTAGCCAGCAATCCAGAGCGCGTTTTCTCTAAAACAGACCTCTATGAAAAGGTCTGGCAAGAAGACTATGTGGATGACACTAATACCTTGAATGTTCATATTCATGCTCTGCGACAGGAGTTGGCTAAACATGCTAGTGCAGAAACGCCGACCATCAAAACCGTCTGGGGCTTGGGCTACAAAATTGAGAAAGCGCGAGGTAGTCAATGAAATTAAAAAGTTATATTTTAGTAGGGTATATCATTTCAACACTCCTAACGATTATCGTGGTTTTTTGGGCTATCCAGCGAATGCTAATTGAAGAAAGAGAAATTTATTTCCTAGTGGGTATGACTCTTGTGGCTAGTTTTATCGGTGCTGGGATTAGTCTCTTTCTCCTATCGCCGGTCTTTACTTCGTTGGGCAAACTCAAGGAACATGCCAAGCGGGTAGCGGACAAGGACTTTCCATCAAATCTGGAGGTTCAAGGCCCTGTAGAATTTCAGCAATTAGGCCAAGCTTTCAATGAAATGTCCCATGATTTGCAGGCGACCTTTGATTCCTTGGAAGAAAGCGAGCGAGAAAAGGGTTTGATGATTGCTCAACTTTCGCATGATATCAAGACCCCCATCACTTCGATCCAAGCGACGGTAGAAGGGATTTTGGATGGGGTTATCAAAGAAGGAGAACAGGACCATTATCTAGCAACCATTGGACGCCAGACGGAAAGACTCAATAAACTGGTTGAGGAATTAAATTTTTTGACCCTAAACACGGCTAAAAATCAGGTGGAAACCACCAGCAAAGAAAGTATTTTTCTGGACCAGCTCTTGATTGAGTGCATGAGTGAATTTCAGTTTTTGATTGAGCAGGAGGAGCGAGATGTTCACTTGCAGGTAATCCCAGAGTCTGCTCGGATTGAGGGAGATTATGCCAAGCTTTCTCGAATCTTGGTGAATCTGGTCAATAACGCTTTTAAATACTCAGCTCCAGGAACCAAGCTGGAAGTGGTGGCTAAGGTGGAGAAGAACCAGCTTTCAATCAGTGTGACCGATGAGGGGCAGGGCATTTCCCCAGAGGATTTGGAGAATATTTTCAAACGCCTTTATCGTGTCGAAACTTCGCGTAATATGAAAACAGGTGGTCATGGCTTAGGACTTGCGATTGCGCGTGAATTGGCCCATCAATTGGGTGGGGAAATCATAGTTAGCAGCCAGTACGGTCTAGGAAGCACCTTTACCCTCCTTCTCAATCTCTTTGGCAATGAAAATAAAGCTTAAAACTCCTTTACAAATCTAGCCATTTATGGTAGAATGGATTTTGTGTGAAATATCAGCAGGAAAGTATGAAGCTCGTCAACAGGTGTCTTATGATAAGTAACCTTGGCTGTTTAGGCGAAGGGCATCTGCACGAATCAGGGCTTTCTAAGTGACTATTTCCACCGAAATATTATTTATATCAGGAGGACATACACATGTCACGTTATACAGGACCATCTTGGAAACAAGCTCGTCGCCTTGGCCTTTCACTTACAGGTACAGGTAAAGAATTGGCACGTCGTAACTACGTACCAGGACAACACGGACCAAACAACCGTTCTAAATTGTCAGAATACGGTTTGCAATTGGCTGAAAAACAAAAACTTCGTTTCACTTACGGTGTAGGTGAAAAACAATTCCGTAACTTGTTCGTACAAGCTACAAAAATCAAAGGTGGAATCCTAGGTTTCAACTTCATGCTTCTTTTGGAACGTCGTTTGGATAACGTTGTTTACCGTCTTGGTCTTGCGACTACTCGTCGTCAAGCTCGTCAATTCGTAAACCACGGTCACATCCTTGTTGACGGAAAACGCGTTGATATCCCATCATACCGCGTAACTCCAGGTCAAGTGATCTCAGTTCGTGAAAAATCATTGAAAGTTCCAGCTATCCTTGAAGCAGTAGAAGCTACTCTTGGACGTCCAGCATTCGTATCATTCGACGCTGAAAAATTGGAAGGTTCATTGACTCGCTTGCCAGAACGCGACGAAATCAACCCAGAAATCAACGAAGCACTTGTCGTTGAATTCTACAACAAAATGCTTTAATTTTAAGATATATCTTACAGAAAGCCTACAACAGTGGGCTTTTTGCTTTGTCTTAAAATGTTGATTTCGGGGTTTGTTTAGAGATTTGCTAGTAAGATTATTTGTGTATCTAAGTCTATCTATTCCAAGAATGAAGCGATGTTGATGATATAAATCCGATATACCATAATATTTTAGTTCTCTCGCTTTAAGGAAGGGAGGTGTTATGTATGCTAGAGTTACTTTCCCTTTTTCAAGCTCCGTTACTTGTTAACGTACTATCTGAGCTTTTCAAGCTATGGATAAAGAGACGTAGCAAGTAGCATTTAACCCTTTTAGAGGGTAGCAAAAAACCCCATCGGTGGCACGGTGGGGCTTTTTAGTTATATATGCTAGAAGCATTATTTTCCCTTTATGCTTTCATTCTAACACAACCCCTCCGATGTTTCAAGCTTTTGTTTTGATATTCCTCAGAGTGTGTTTGTGGTTTGAGTCCGCTTTCCTGAAATTATCCCACGCGCTACCAAGTTCCATTCTACAGCAAAGAAATCAACTCTTTTCTAGGGGATTTCCGCCCTCATTTTTGTCTTTTGTGCTAAAATAGACTTATAAATTGAAAATAAGGAATGTTTATGAAATCAGGTAATGGTTTTTGGAAAGGCTGTCTCTATTTTTGGGGCTTCTTGTTCTTACTGGGCCTTTTGGTCCAATATGCTCTTCCGCTTGCGGCTTGTGTCCTGCTAGGTTATGGTGGTTATCGTCTCTATAAACGTTGGCGCTATCCTCTTTTACAGGATGCTTCGCTCGACGATCGGATTGAGCTTTTAAAAGCTAGAATTCGCCAGGCGGATAAAGATATTCAGCAGTTAGAGGGAGTCTTGGTAGAAAAAGGCTCAGAGTCCTATAAGAGTCTGGCCAATCAAGTATTAATCGAACTGCGGGAAATCCATCAGGAGGCGGATCGTCTCAAGTCCTATATCGATGCTGATGTCTACAACCGTATTGACAAAAAGGTTCGTACAGTAAGGGCAAACATCGATGTTCAGCTAGAACGTTTGGATAGAGAAAGTCAGGTAGATCTTGAAAATGCGGAGCCAGAGGAATTAGCTCCAGAATTATCCCAGACCTTGGCTAATATTGCCGTTGACCATCAGGCTATTTTAGACAAGATTGCTACCTCTGCTGAAGGGGATAAGGAAGAATTGACTGCCATTCATAGTTTGAAGATGGAGAAATTCCAAACGATTTTAGAAGGTTATTTAAAGATTAAGGCCAATCCGAAGAACTATAATCGGGCAGAAGAACGCTTAGAGCAAGCTAAAGCAGCCATCGAACAATTTGACCTTGAACTGGACCAAGTCCTGAGAGAACTCAATGAAACAGATATGCGTGATTTTGATATCAGTCTGCGTATCTTAGAAAAAGATCGTAAAGAATAGGTTAGAAACAAAGGAGTAACCATGACAGAATTTAATTTCGATATTGACCAGATTGCCAATAATACGGTAGCTAAGGTGGATAAAACAACCCAAATCATCGAGACCAATACTGGCTCAGACAAGACCTTGACCTTCCTTGAAAAGTTGAGCCCTGAGCAGCAAGAGGGGATCAAGGCGCACGTGCCCCAGTTAGTAGACCAGTTTGTCACAAATCAAAATGCTCTTTTGGATTTTGGACAATCTGCTGTAGAAGGTGTGAACAATACAGTAAATCGTATCTTGTCAGAACAAAAGAAATTGCAGATTCCCCAAGTGGATGATCTACTCAAGAACACCAACCGTGAGTTGCAAGGCTTTGTAGTCAAATACAAGAACGCTGAAATTGCTGAGTTAGAAGAGAAGCCAAACTTTTTGCAACGATTGTTTAACAAGAGCAAGAATACCCTACAAGAATTTTACTTTGACTCAAAAACAGTGGAGCAAAAGCTGGATGGTATGGCTGCCGCAGTGGTCAAGCAAGAAGATGTCTTAGCTCGAAATATCGTTTCAGCTGAGATGTTGATTGAGGACAATACCAAATCCATTGAAAATCTAGTGGGAGTGATTTCCTTTATCGAAGCTAGTCAGACAGAAGCTGGCAATCGCGCTGCAGAACTGAAGGCCCAAGCTGACCAACTTGATACAAGTACGGTAGAATACCAAACCAAGTCACAAGAATTGGCCCGCATGGCTGAAGTGGTCAATACCCTTGAACAACAACATACTGAGTATGTCAGCCGTCTCTATGTTGCCTGGGCAACAACACCTCAGATGCGCAATCTTGTGAAGGTGTCATCTGATATGCGCCAAAAATTGGGCATGCTTCGTCGCAATACGATTCCGACAATGAAGCTTTCCATTGCCCAACTGGGTATTTTGCAACAATCCATGAAATCAGGTGTCGTGGCAGATGCCATTGTCAATGCCAATAATGCTGCCCTTCAGATGCTAGCTGAAACCAGCAAGGAAGTGATTCCACAGATGGAAAGAATTGCACAAAGCCCGACAGTCGCTGTCGAATCTGTTACCAAACTGGCTGAAAGTCTGGTCGCTCAAAACCAAGGTATCGTCGCAGCTATTGAATTGGGTCGTCAGAAACGTGCCCAACTAGAAACAACCATCGTCAAGTCCGCAGAAATGATCAACGATTCTGTCAAACTACGCGATGAGAAAATCGTCCAAGCCCTTCTAGATCAAGGAAAGGCCGCTCAGAAAGAAGTACAAGAATAACACACAAGTCCCTTGTAAGTATAGCTTGCAGGGGATTTTGGATTCTTCCTATATATTAGAGCCTCTAATTTATTTCACAAAAAATGTAGTCATTAGATTGATTTTTATTGTAATGTACTGAAATTAACAAAAAGAAAAAACGCTGATCAAGCGTTTTTCTTATGAATTGATTTGTAATGAACCCTTACTTAACTTCTGTAAACACAACGTGTTTGCGAAGTTTTGGTGAGTATTTCTTCAATTGAAGACGGTCTGGAGTGTTACGTTTGTTTTTAGAAGTAAGGTACAAGCGTTCACCAGATTCTTTGTGTTCAAGTGTAATATTTACGCGCATGGTATCTCCCCTCTATTATTCAGCTGATGCGGCTTTAGCGATTTTACGTCCTTTGTAGTATCCTTTAAGTGATACACGGTGAGAACGTGAGTAATCTCCAGTAGTTTCGTCAAAGTTTACAGATGGAGCTGTTACTTTGTAGTGTGTACGACGTTTGTTTTTCTTCGCTTTTGAAGTGCGACGTGCAGGTACTGCCATTTTGATTTCTCCTTTAGGTATTTATATTCGATTCAATCTACTGATTTTCATCAACCATACTAGGATAACACATTTTTTTTGTAAAGTAAAGTTACTTGACAAAAAAAGATGAAAAAATTAAAAGGACATCAACCAAATTAATCGAAATTTTCTGAAAATTCAAGAATTTTCTTCTGTTCATTGCTTTTAAAATGTGCTATAATAGTAAAAACTGAAATGGGAGGGAACAAATGACTGAATTAGATAAACGTCATCGCAGTAGCATTTATGACAGTATGGTAAAATCACCAAACCGTGCCATGCTTCGTGCGACTGGTATGACAGATAAGGACTTTGAAACACCAATTGTTGGCGTAATTTCGACTTGGGCGGAAAATACACCATGTAACATCCACTTGCATGATTTTGGGAAATTAGCCAAAGAAGGTGTCAAATCGGCAGGTGCTTGGCCTGTGCAGTTTGGAACTATTACTGTAGCGGACGGGATTGCCATGGGAACGCCTGGTATGCGCTTCTCTTTGACATCTCGTGATATCATTGCGGACTCAATCGAGGCGGCTATGGGTGGTCACAATGTGGATGCCTTTGTTGCTATCGGTGGCTGTGACAAGAATATGCCTGGTTCCATGATTGCCATTGCCAATATGGATATTCCAGCTATTTTCGCCTATGGTGGAACTATTGCACCGGGAAATCTTGATGGCAAAGACATTGACTTGGTTTCTGTCTTTGAGGGGATCGGGAAATGGAACCACGGTGATATGACAGCTGAGGACGTGAAACGTCTTGAATGTAATGCCTGCCCTGGCCCTGGTGGCTGTGGTGGTATGTACACTGCTAATACCATGGCGACAGCTATCGAAGTTTTGGGTATGAGTTTGCCAGGTTCTTCATCTCACCCAGCTGAATCAGCTGATAAGAAAGAAGATATCGAAGCAGCAGGACGTGCTGTTGTTAAGATGTTGGAGCTCGGTCTCAAACCGTCAGATATCTTGACTCGTGAAGCCTTTGAAGATGCCATCACTGTAACTATGGCTCTCGGTGGTTCTACAAACGCCACTCTTCACTTGCTTGCCATTGCCCATGCTGCCAATGTTGACTTGTCACTTGAGGACTTCAATACGATCCAAGAGCGTGTGCCTCACTTGGCTGACTTGAAACCATCTGGTCAGTATGTCTTCCAAGACCTTTACGAAGTCGGTGGTGTGCCTGCGGTTATGAAGTACTTGTTGGCAAATGGTTTCCTTCACGGGGACCGTATCACATGTACTGGTAAGACTGTCGCTGAGAACTTGGCTGACTTTGCAGACCTCACTCCAGGTCAAAAAGTCATCATGCCACTTGAAAATCCAAAACGTGCAGACGGTCCGCTTATCATCTTGAACGGGAACCTTGCTCCTGATGGTGCGGTTGCCAAGGTATCAGGTGTTAAAGTGCGTCGTCACGTTGGTCCAGCTAAAGTCTTTGACTCAGAAGAAGATGCGATTCAGGCCGTTCTGACAGATGAAATCGTTGATGGCGATGTAGTCGTTGTTCGTTTTGTTGGACCTAAGGGTGGTCCTGGTATGCCTGAGATGCTGTCACTTTCATCAATGATCGTTGGTAAAGGTCAAGGAGACAAGGTTGCCCTCTTGACGGATGGCCGTTTCTCTGGTGGTACTTATGGTCTGGTTGTTGGACATATCGCTCCTGAGGCTCAGGATGGTGGACCAATTGCCTACCTTCGTACAGGCGATATCGTTACGGTTGACCAGGATACCAAAGAAATTTCTATGGCCGTATCGGAAGAAGAGCTTGAAAAACGCAAGGCAGAAACAACCTTGCCACCACTTTACAGCCGTGGTGTCCTCGGAAAATATGCCCATATCGTATCATCTGCTTCACGCGGAGCCGTGACAGACTTCTGGAATATGGACAAGTCAGGTAAAAAATAAACTTAAAAAGCAAGCCAATCTCGGCTTGCTTCTTTTCATCTTCAAAAGTGATTTGCCTGCTTAACGAGGTGGCAGTCCAAGGGCAATACGGCCGTAGCGACTGATTCGTGTAATCTTCCAGGCAGGCGACCAGGTAACTTCAACCTTGACATCTTCGATACCATCAATTTGTTTCAGACCTGCAACGATTTCGATAGGCAAGCTTTCGGTACAATCGCAAGCAGTGTCGGTGAAGGTCATGACAATCTTACAGAGGCCTGTTTCGTCTAGATTAATTTCATAAATCAGCCCTAGATTGTAAACATCCAATTCCACATCTGTATCAAAAACCTTCTCTAGTTTTTCGATAATTTGGTCTTGTAAGGCCAAAGCACGGTCATTGATTTTGATATCGTCTCTCATAACAGTCCCTCCACGTGATAAATATCCTCTATTTTCTCATAATTCTGACAATTTGGCAAGTTTTTGATGAATTTTCTGAAAAGACTCTCTTGAGATTTTCTTCTCTCACTGTTTTAATCCCTCTATTTATGGTAAAATAAGACTATTAAGTTTAAAGAGGATTCCCTATGAAATTACAAAAACCAAAAGGAACGCAGGATATTTTACCTGCTGAATCTGCCAAATGGCAGTACGTTGAGGGCTTTGCCCGTGAGATTTTCAAGCGATATAACTATGCAGAAGTGCGTACGCCTATTTTTGAGCATTACGAGGTTATCAGCCGCTCTGTCGGAGATACAACGGATATCGTAACCAAGGAAATGTATGACTTCTATGACAAGGGTGACCGCCATATTACTCTCCGTCCAGAAGGAACTGCGCCCGTTGTCCGTTCCTATGTAGAAAATAAACTCTTCGCCCCAGAAGTGCAAAAGCCAAGTAAGTTCTACTACATGGGACCTATGTTCCGTTATGAGCGTCCACAGGCAGGGCGTTTGCGCCAGTTCCACCAGATTGGTGTTGAGTGTTTTGGATCTAGCAATCCAGCTACCGATGTGGAAACAATCGCGATGGCAGCCCATTTCTTGAAAGAAATCGGTATCCAAGGTGTCAAATTGCACCTTAACACTCTTGGAAATCCTGAGAGCCGTGCGGCCTACCGTCAAGCCTTGATTGACTATTTGACACCGCTCAAGGAGACCTTATCTAAAGATAGCCAACGTCGTTTGGAGGAAAATCCTCTCCGTGTCTTGGACTCTAAGGAAAAAGAAGACAAGGTGGCAGTGGAGAATGCGCCTTCTATCTTGGACTTCCTTGATGAAGAAAGTCAAGCTCACTTTGATGCTGTGCGTCAGATGTTGAAAAATCTTGGAGTAGATTACATCATCGATACCAATATGGTGCGTGGTCTGGACTACTACAACCACACGATTTTCGAGTTTATCACTGAGATTGAGGGCAATGACTTGACAGTCTGTGCGGGTGGTCGTTACGATGGTTTGGTTTCTTACTTTGGAGGCCCTGAAACTGCTGGATTTGGTTTTGGACTTGGTGTAGAGCGCCTGCTTCTCATTCTTGAAAAGCAAGGTGTAGCTCTTCCTATCGAAAACGCCCTAGATGTCTATATCGCAGTCTTGGGTGAAGGGGCAAATATCAAGGCCTTGGAATTGGTACAAGATCTTCGCCAACAAGGTTTCAAAGCAGAGCGTGATTACCTCAACCGTAAACTAAAAGCTCAGTTCAAGTCAGCTGATGTCTTTGCGGCTAAGACCCTCATCACCCTAGGAGAGAGTGAAGTCGAAAGCGGACAAGTGACTGTCAAGAACAATCAAACCCGAGAAGAAGTGCAAGTGTCACTTGAGACTATCAGCCAAAACTTCTCAGAAATCTTTGAAAAACTAGGGTTTTAATAACAGAAAAACTGGTCAGAAAACTACTCTGACCTTTTTCTTTTGCAAAATGACAAAAATCATAAACTTTTTGACAAATATACTTGTCAAAAAGAAAAAGATGTGTTACAATGTAAGCAAGTTAAGAGAAAAGGAGAAAGGAATGCTTAAAAATCGTCTAAAAGAGCTTCGAGCTCGCGATGGTCTCAACCAAACCGAACTGGCTAAGCTAGCAGGGGTTTCCAGGCAGACCATTAGCCTACTAGAACGGGACGAATACACCCCGTCCATTATCATTGCCCTGAAAATATCTCAAATTTTCAACGAAACAGTCGAATCGGTATTTCGCTTAGAGGAGGATGAGTGATGAACAAGTATAAAGTGATCTATTATGTAGTTGTCGTAGCTCTATTAGTCAGCGTATTTCTATTGATTGGGATAGACTTAGGCTGGTTTAGTCCCTATCAAAGTAACCAATTTGTTTGGGCCTATTTTGCCCTCATACCAGTAATTGACTGGATTGAAAAGAAAGCAAACAATTTAGCAAGTGAAAAAGGAGAATGAATATGAAAAAGAAACGTGGATTGTTGTTATTTTTGATGTCTGTTGTCTCGGGAGCTTTCTTGTACATATTTGTAGATATGTTGAAGGCTGGTGCCGAACCCCATGGAATTATGTTAGATGTAAAAGTCTTGCTACCCTGGATATCAGCTATTGGTTTACTATTAGGTTTTGTTGGTATTCTTTTGACGTTCAATTTCTTAAAGAAAAGCAGAAAATTTCACTCCTTGTATCAAGAGGAAATAGATGATGATCTGAATGAAACCTATTATGTGCAGATGTATCGTAATCTCGAGTTTGGAACCATTACTTCTAATATTACAAGTGTAGCGATTTTATTGGCTCTTGTCATCTCAGGTAGTGAAGTAATTGTACTCGATGTAAGTCGTATAACATTTTCCCTTTCCTTTTTGGCATTAGTGCTGTTCTTGCAGAGTCAAAAATATCTTTCTAAAACAATTGCGATTGTTCGTCAGTTTGATTTGGCTCTTTTCTCTACACCAAAGGATATCTTGAACTATATTAATTCTTACGATGAAGGGGAGCGTCAGGCTAATTTGGAACAGAGTTTTAGAATTTTATTCCAATTAAATCAGTATGTCTTACCAGTCTTATATATTTTTCTTTTTTTCATTTCTTGCTTGACAGGAGAAATTCAGCTACTAGCCTTCTTGCTTGTCGGAGCGATACACATTTATATCAATGTGATGCAGTTACCTATGGTGAAACGTTATTTCAAATAAAGGAGTTTCTATGATTCGTGTTGAAAATGTAAGCAAAAGTTTTGGGAGCAAAAAAGCTCTTCATCAGGTTTCTTTTGAGATTAAGGAGGGTGAAATCTTTGGTTTTCTTGGTCCCTCTGGCTCAGGTAAAACAACCATGATCAATGTCTTAACAGGACAGTTGGCTGCAGATCAAGGTAAAACAGTTTTGTTAGGCAAGAATTCTCAAGATTTAACCTCAAATGATTTGGAACAAATTGGTATTGTTAGTGATGGTAGTGGTTTTTATGAAAAGATGAGTCTTTACAAAAATCTTCTCATCTATGCTAAGTTATATGGTCTCAAGTCAGATAGAGTAAATCAGGTACTCCAACAGGTTGGATTGGCAGATGCTAAAGATATTATCGCAGAAAAACTATCTACAGGAATGAAACAACGAATGTTCTTGGCTCGTGCCCTTCTGAATGCTCCTAAGATTCTCTTTCTAGATGAGCCAACCAGTGGCTTAGACCCTACAACATCTAAGATGATTCATATCCTACTTCAAGAATTAAAGCAGGCGGGGACAACTATCTTTCTGACCACGCATGATATGAATGAAGCAACTCTGCTTTGTGATCGCTTATCTCTTTTGAATAAGGGGAACTTAATAGAGTATGGAAGTCCGCAAGATATCATCCAGAAGTACCATGTGGATAAGAAAGTACGTGTGGTTTATAACGACGGACGAGAACAGATAGTTCCATTTGATGAATTACCACATTTAGACACGACAGATTTGATGGTGGTTCACTCTTGTGAGCCAACTTTAGAAGAAATCTTTATCAGATTGACAGGAGAAAAGTTAGATGTTTAGAAAATTAAATGCCCTACTATGGTTAAGATTACAAGTTCTTATCAGCAATTCAACTTTGTTGGCGACTCTATTGTTGCCTTTTGGACTGGCTGTTCTATATAATGAGTTCTTAAACAAGAGTGGAGAATTGAGTACGTATTTCCTTTCTATGAGTTTGACGATGGTCTTGAGCATGGGAAGTGGTTATATGGTATCGATTATGATGGCAGAAGATAAGGAAAAGCGCAATCTTAAATCACTCATCCTAAGTGGTGTGACAGCAACAGAATATACTTTCAGTATGCTCGTTCTCCCTATTTTGATAATGTTGGTTGCTATGATTGTACTTCCCATCTATCTTAAAGTAGATGTATCTGGTTATTTAGTTGCCTATGCTATCTATTTGCTCCTAGCAACTATTTGTATTATTTTTCTCAACCTTCTAATCGGTGCGGTATCAGATACTCAGTCTAAAGCGCAAGTTTATAGTATCTTCCCTATGTTAATTGTCTCTTTTTTACCTATGATTGCTCTTCAAAATGATACGGCTCAGAAAGTGTTAGATTACTCGTTCGTTGGTCCAATTGTAAATCTTTTAAATAAAAAAGGTGGGGAAATATCTTTTTCTAATATTGGTATGTTACTTGCTTGGGTACTTGTATTAGGAATAGCAAACCTCTTTGTATTAAAAAACAGCTATAAAGCAAGATAGGAGATTTATATGAAATTACTTAAAAACCTTGGCTGGTTTCTTCTAGCTTTTCTATCCTTTTTCTTTATCTATGGTCTGGTTCAGAGTATGGCTCTGTCAGCTCTTGGACTAGGGGCTTCGATATATGGAGTTTTACCACTTTATATCGCCCTGTCAGGGGCCTATGTTTATGGAGTTTACAGATGGTATCAGACAGAAAAGGTTAGCATCCAGACAACAGCTTTTAATCGTCATATCTGGTTGCCTACTCTGGTTTTGCTAGTGGCTATTACAGCCCAGTTCTTTTTACCAGAAGATCCGTCGGTCAGTCAACAAATCGTATCTCAACTGACAGTGGAACAGCCTGCATTTGGTTTCTTTATGGTGGTGGTCTTTGCTCCTTTGACGGAAGAACTTATCTTTAGGGGGATGTTGGCACGCTATCTCTTTCCTAAGCAGGACAATAGGAAACAAACTCTGATTTTTCTTCTGGTATCCAGTGTTCTGTTTGCCTTGATTCATTTCCCAGGTGATGTGCAACAATTTTTTGTCTATTTTAGCCTTGGTTTTAGTTTGGGCTTGGCTTATATTAGCAGAAAAGGTCTGGTCTACAGTATTTCTCTCCACGCTTTGAATAATTTAATCGGCTTTTTGATGATACTCATGCTATAATAGAGTCAGGAGGTCACATGAAACGAGTAATTTTATTAGCAGTGATTCAGGCAGTTGTTCTATTTTTCATCATTGGAGCGCTAGCTTATGCCTTTAAGGGCGATTTCTTCTACAACTATCTAGCAGTCGTCTTTGCCCCTATTGCAGGTGTCTTGCGCTTTGGGACAGCTTATACAACGGAAATTGTCTTGCCGAGAAAGGCAGCCGAAATCGCTGAAAAGCGTAAAGCAGGCAAAAATTCAAAATAAAAGAGTCCGGTGAACTTCATCGGATTTTTGTATGGGCGCTAATTTTTAGCTCCTTCATTTGATTTTTAAAGACAGGCAAACTTTTCTGCTGATTTTCATGAAGAGCCTGCGCTTTTATGGTAAAATAGTAACAGAATAAAAGAGGAGAGAAACAATGAAACGTAGTATGTATGCTGGTCGTGTTCGTGAGGAACACATCGGACAAGAAATGACCTTGAAAGGATGGGTAGGCCGTCGTCGTGACCTTGGTGGTTTGATCTTTATCGACCTTCGTGACCGTGAAGGAATCATGCAGTTGGTTATCAACCCTGAAAAAGTATCTGCAGAGGTCATGGCAACAGCTGAAAGCCTTCGTAGCGAATTTGTTATAGAGGTGACTGGACAGGTCGCTGCGCGTGAGCAAGCCAATGATAAGTTGCCAACTGGTGCAGTTGAGTTAAACGTGACAGCTCTGACAGTGCTTAATACAGCTAAGACAACCCCATTTGAGATTAAGGATGGCATTGAGGCCAATGACGATACACGTTTGCGTTACCGTTACCTTGACCTTCGTCGTCCAGAAATGTTGGAAAATCTCAAACTTCGTGCTAAGGTGACCCACTCTATCCGCAACTACTTGGATGAGTTGGAGTTTATCGACGTGGAGACACCATTCCTTTCTAAGTCAACTCCTGAAGGGGCGCGTGACTACTTGGTGCCATCTCGTGTCAATAAAGGGCATTTTTACGCGCTTCCTCAAAGTCCGCAAATCACGAAACAGCTATTGATGAATGCTGGTTTTGATCGTTACTACCAAATCGTTAAATGTTTCCGTGACGAGGACTTGCGTGGTGACCGCCAGCCTGAGTTCACTCAGGTCGACTTGGAAACGTCTTTCCTTACGGAGCAAGAAATCCAAGATATTACAGAAGGCTTGATTGCGCGCGTGATGAAGGAAACCAAGGGTATCGAAGTAACGTTGCCATTCCCTCGTATGAAATACGATGATGCGATGGCTCTTTACGGTTCTGATAAACCTGATACCCGTTTTGACATGTTGCTTCAGGACTTGACAGAAGTGGTCAAAGGTGTAGACTTTAAAGTCTTTTCAGAAGCACCTGCTGTAAAAGCAATTGTGGTCAAAGGAGCTGCGGACAACTATTCACGTAAAGACATCGACAAGATGACCGAAGTAGCCAAACAGTATGGTGCCAAAGGTCTTGCTTGGGTCAAGGTGGTTGATGGAGAATTAAACGGACCAGTTGCCAAGTTCTTGACTAGCATCCAAGCAGAATTGACAACAGCGCTTGCTCTTGAAGATAAGGACTTGGTTCTCTTTGTGGCGGATACGCTTGAAGTGGCTAATGCAACGCTTGGTGCCCTTCGTGGACGTATTGCCAAAGAGCTTGGTTTGATTGATAATGATAAATTCAACTTCCTTTGGGTTGTTGACTGGCCAATGTTTGAATGGTCTGAAGAAGAAGGTCGTTACATGAGCGCCCACCATCCATTTACTCTACCACAGGAAGAGACTGCTCACGAATTAGAAGGTGATTTGGCGAAGGTTCGTGCCATTGCTTACGATATTGTCTTGAACGGTTATGAACTTGGTGGTGGTAGCCTTCGTATCAACCAAAAAGACCTTCAAGAACGTATGTTCAAGGCTCTTGGTTTCTCAGCCGAAGAAGCAAATGACCAGTTTGGTTTCCTTCTTGAAGCCATGGACTATGGTTTCCCACCACACGGTGGCTTGGCTATCGGGCTTGACCGATTTGTCATGCTCTTAGCAGGAGAAGAAAATATTCGTGAAGTTATTGCCTTCCCTAAGAACAATAAGGCAAGTGACCCAATGACACAAGCTCCTTCAACAGTAGCTCTCAAACAACTAGAGGAACTCAGCTTACAAGTAGAAGAAGATGAAACAAGCAAAACGAATTAAGCGGTGGCGCTATTATCTGCGCCGCTTTGCTCATCAGATAAAAATTTTACGTGTCTTACAAAGCATCTCTCGCGAAAAATATGATGAGAAGATTTCGGCCTCTCTGGTCTATGGATTTTTATCAGCAGTAGCGGTCAATTTCTTTTTCCAACCAGGTCATGTGTATTCGAGTGGTGCGACAGGTCTGGCACAGATTATCTCTGCCTTGAGTCATCACTGGTTTGGTTTTCATATCCCGATTTCGTTGACCTTCTATGCCATTAATTTCCCTTTGATGGTCTTGGCTTGGTATCAAATTGGGCATAAGTTCACCGTCTTTACCTTTATAACGGTATCCATGAGTTCCTTCTTTATCCAGTTTGTCCCTGTGGCGACCTTGACGGAGGATCCCATTATCAATGCCCTTTTTGGGGGTGTTGTCATGGGCTTGGGGATTGGTTTTGCTCTTCGAAACAATATCTCCAGTGGTGGGACGGATATCGTCAGCCTGACTATTCGCAAGAAAACGGGTAAGAATGTTGGTAGTATTTCTTTCTTGGTAAATGGGACCATCATGCTGATAGCAGGCTTGACCTTTGGTTGGGAATACGCTCTCTACTCTATGATTACCATCTTTGTCTCTAGCCGTGTCACAGACGCTGTCTTTACCAAGCAAAAACGGATGCAGGCCATGATTGTGACCAATCATCCAGAGAAGGTAATTGAAAAAATCCATAAAAAATTGCACCGCGGTGCAACCATGATCCACGATGCAGAAGGAACCTATAATCATGAAAGAAAGGCAGTTTTAATCACTGTCATTACACGTGCAGAGTTTAATGAATTTAAACAGATTATGAAACAGGTGGATCCAGGTGCCTTTGTCTCTGTATCTGAGAATGTTCATATTTTGGGACGATTTGTTGAAACAGAAAATTAGTAACCAAAAAACCAGCGTGAGCTGGTTTTTATTTTTCGATAATTTTGTGGGCAATCAACTGGCGATAACAAATTTGTTTATTGCTTTTAGCATCATTGATTATCTGGAGGATAGTTTCAAAGGAAACACGACCAAGCTCCAAACTATTGATATCAACATAGGCCGCCAAGTTGAGCTTGGGATTGACTGAGTCGAAGCTGAGGACAGGGACATCCAGTTGGTGTTTTGCGATGTAATCACAGACCCCTGCAGCAAGGAGACTATCAATGGTAATAATAGCGTCAATATTTGAATCGTGTTTGAAGAGAAGTCTACTAAAGCGATAACCATTATCTTCAAGAAATTCAGTAGCAAAGCAAGTCAGATTAGTATCGAGAGGAAGTTGGTGTTGTTTTAGAGCCATCTCGTAACCTGTCAGACGGTCTTGTGTTACGAAGAGTCGCTTAGTACCTCCGATAAAGGCAATTCGCTTGCAGCCTTTTTTGATGAAATACTCTGTCGCATCAAAACCAGCTTGGACATTGTCATTATCGACAAGTGGAATGAAGGGAGATAGAGATTTACCTAAGATAAGGAAAGGAAATTGCTCGTCTGCTACTAACTTAACCAAAGGGTCCTCTTCTTGGGCATAGAGGAAAATCAAACCATCTACACGCTTACCATAGACCATCTGAGAAATAGCTTTAAGGCGCTCTTTTTCATCTTTACCTGTTGCAATCTGAATGGCATAGTGGTTTTCAGATGCGACTTGGGCGATACCACGGAGGACAGATGGGAAGAAAGGATTTTGATAGAAGGCGTCTGAGTCGTCAGGAAGGACCAAGCCGATAACTTGGGTATAACTGCTTACCAAACTACGAGCGTTGAGGTTGGGGTGGTAATTGAGCTCCTTCATAGCCTTGCGAACGCGTTTTTTTGTTTCGTCACTAATGGTTGATTTATTTTGAATAACACGGGTTACGGTTGAAGGCGAAACACCAGCAGCCTTGGCCACGTCTTTAATCGTAACGGGCATAAAAATCTCCTATTTATGGTAATCTGGATCACGGAAATGCGTTTTATAAAAGATAGTGACCAGATACAGAACAAAAAGAATGTTTTGTACAGTAATGAGAGTTGTCATATTTTGGCCAAATAGTCCCAAAATAAGCGTAATCAGGGTTGGTAATCCTAAACAGTTCAAGATAAAATGGTAGCACTCTTTAAAGGTCCTAAATGAAAAGAGGCGTGATTTCTTAGTGATATAAAGGAGAAGACTCGCTCCTAGAGAGACGATAAAGAAATTCAAACCAAAGAGGAAGCTTGCACCGAGAACTAGGAAGAGACTGATATAGACACGATTTTGCTGGTACCAGTCTTTAGAAATGGCTTGGGTCAAGCTGTCTTTACTTTTGAAACTCTCAGTCTCAATCGCTCGGTAAGAGATACGGGTCAGTTCTTTACTTTCCTTGCTGATGACCAGTTCTTTTGTATCGAAATGCAGTTGCAAGTCCTTAGGTAATTCCTTGCTTTGACTTGGACCGATCACAATAGAAGGCTCTTGACTAGCTGTTCCAGTATAAGTTAATTTGCCATCAACAATTGTAGCGTGTTCAGAGAGATCCTGTACAACCTTATCTGTCAATGGTTCATAGACATTATCGATAAAGGTTTCTAGCGGATAAGTCTCCTGCGAGCTGTTTTGGATGGCAATAGGTACCATAGATAAGCTGATAAGGAAGATACTGGTAAAGAGAAGTTGGAACCAGTTGAGTCCGAAACGTTTGGACAGGGGCTTACGAAATCCCCAAATACTTGAAAAATAGGAAAATGGATATGGAAGCATAGGTATCTTTCTAAAAGGTGTTTTCTATATGAGTATTATTATATAGAGAAATGTGCTTTATTTCAAGTCTAGGAGATAAATTGCTTGTTGTAAGGGTATTACTTACAGTAACAATCGCTAATACTCAATGAAAATCAAAGAGCAAACTAGGAATCTAGCCGCAGGTTGCTCAAAACACTGTTTTGAGGTTGTGGTTAGAACTGACGAAGTCAGTAACCGTACTACGGCAAGGTGAAGCTGACGTGGTTTGAAGAGATTCTCGAAGAGTATAAAATGAAAAAGGGTGGCGGGGATATATTATCCCTTGTCGCCACCACTTGTAAGTCCTGAAACAAAGTTCTTTTGTAGGAAGAAGAAGAGAATACAGATTGGAAGGGCGATGAGGATAGCACCTGCTGAGAAGTAGGCAATCTTCATGTTTTTCACATTGCTAACGAAGGTTTGGAGACCTACGGCAACAGTAAAGTATTCTTTCTCACGAAGCAAGAAACTAGAGAGGATATAGTCTCCAAAAGGTCCCATGAAGGCCCAGAGAGCTTGTACGGCAACCATTGGGCGAACAAGTGGAAGAACAATTTGCCAGAAGCGGCGGAAGTGTCCTGCACCGTCTAGTTTTGCAGATTCGTCTAGAGACATTGGCACTGTATCGAAGTAGCCCTTCATGAGCCAAGCATTCATCGGGATACCCCCACCAACATAAAGGAAGATGAGGAACCAGCTGTGGTTAAGGGCGTTCAACATAAGTGCCATAACGAAGAAGGCAGTCAAAGCGGCCATTGTTGGCACCATTTGGATAATCAAGAAGAAGACCAAACTTTGTTTACGAGCCAAGAAATTGTAACGGCTATAAGCATAACCAGCAAGTACGATAATACTTGTTTGAACAGCCATAGTAATTAAGGCGATAATCAAAGTGTTGAGGTACCAAGTACCGTACAAGGTTTCAGTGAAGAGACCTTTAAAGTTATCAAAATTGAGGTCGATATTAGTATCTAGTTTAAAGGCTGAGACGTTACCTGCTTTAAAGGCTGACATGATGGTAATCAAAAGTGGATAGATAATCACGATTGATAGGCCAATTAAGTAGAGGTAAGTAAGGGTTTGAGTCAGTCTACGTTTGAGTTTAATTGAGTTATTCATCTTAGACATCCTCCATATCAAATGCGTGTAGTTTCTTGAATGCGATCATAGAGATTGAGATGACAATGATAGAGATAATCAAGGTAACAGCTGCCGCCATTGAGTATTGAGGAGATGTACCTGTTGTCAAACGGTAGATCCATGAGATCAAGATATCTGTTGAACCAGCTCCCCCTCCGACACTACCAGGACCTCCACCATTGAAGAGGTACATGATAGAGAAGTTGTTAAAGTTGAAGGTGTATTGGCTAATCAAAGTAGGTGCCGCAACAGCCAAGATCATTGGGAAAGTGATGTTGCGGAATTTTTGCCAAGCATTAGCACCGTCAATATAAGCTGCTTCATAAAGGTCGTTAGGAATAGATTGCAAGATACCCAAAGTCAAAACGTAGATATATGGGAATCCAAGCCAACCTTGCATCATAATCAAGGCAACCTTAGTCCAAGTAGGGTCTGTTTTCCAAGGGATAAGAGCCCCATCAAGGAAAGGAAGGAATTTAGCAAAGATCGGCAAGACTTGAGTGTTGATAGCACCGACACTATCATTAAACATATTTGAGAATGTCAAGATAGTGATGAAGGCTGGGACAGCCCAAGGAAGAAGGAAAATAACACCGAAGATGCGTTTTCCTTTGATAAATGGTTGGTTAGCAATGATAGCTGTGAAGATACCGATTACGATTTGTAAAGTAGAAGCTGCCAAAGCCCAGATGATAGTCCAAGAAAGAACGGCACCAAAGGCAGAACGGAAGGTACTCAAACTCCAGATATTCGTAAAGTTAGTCAAACCAACCCAGTCCAACAATTTGTTTGGTGGCAAGTGTTGGAAGTCGTAGTTAGTAAAGGCGATCATCAAGGTTACGATAACTGGGAAGATAATCGCAAAAGTCATTGCAATATAAGATGGAATGATCAAGAGGTAAGGGAAACCATTTTCATAGATTCCTTTGACCATTTCCTTAAAGGTAAGTGCTACTGGAATACCATTGTTAATGTGTTTGGCAGTTGTATGTGCATCTTTGATATTTGCGAAATAAAAGAGTACATAAACAACTACAAAGATTAAATGGAAGGCACCGCGAATCAGCATGAAGAGGGAATTATCACGACCTGGCTTATCACCAAGAGTGATGAGGTTGCTCAATTCAGGGGCTGCAAGTGCTAGGAAATAAAGGACAAATACAAGGGTTACACCAAGGAAGATAAAACCTTTGGCTTTTTGTTTATTGTAAATCTGTCCTAACCCAGGAATGATAGACAGCAAGGCTGCTTTACTAGGTTGTTGCTTTTCCATAATAACTCCTTTCATAGGATACTGGTTTCTAATTAAAACCTAAACTATATATGTTTTTTATTGATAAATTCAAAGGGGGATTTGAATTCCACCCCCCTTGAACAAATTTTTTATTCACCAAATTTTTGTTTGATTGTTTCTTTGATCAATGTTACAGCATCGTTTGCAGCTGTTTTAGCATCTTTCTTACCACTTACAGCTTCAAACAACATTGTTTTAGCTGGGTCCCAAACAGCTGACATTTGAGAGATATTTGGCATTGGTTGAGCGTTCTTGAACTGTTTGATAACAGCTGTTGTCAACTCATCGTTTTTACCTTCAGCGTATGAACGAGCTTCAGTGTTAGCTGGGATTTCGTTAGTTGTATCGTAGAAGGCTTTTTGTTCTTCAGTTGAAACAAGGAAGTCTACAAATTTTTGAGCAGCTTCAAGGTTCTTAGTGCTTGATGGGATGATCCAAGCTTTACCACCACCGAATGCAGCATATTCTTTTCCGTTTGGAAGAGTTGGGATAGTTGCAACACCGTAGTTTACTTTAGCGTCTTTGAAGGCTTTAGCTTTCCAAGGTCCGTCAATGATAGCAGCTGTTTTACCTTCTTGGAATTGAGTTTGGATTAGGTTTCCAGCTCCTTCAGTATCTTGCATACCTTTAGGCCATTTTTCATACCAAGATTTAGCATAGTTGATACCTGCGATAGAACCGTCGTTGGCAAGACCGATATCTTTAGCGTCTTTACCGTTTTGTCCAAATACGTAACCGCCGTTACCAGCAAGAAGTCCGTATGCAAAGTAGAAGTTTGTCCAGTCAGCTAGGAAAGCAGAAGTTTTTCCATCTTCTCCAGCGAATGCGTATTTGCTATCTTTAGCAAGGTTTTCCAAGTCAGCAAATGTTTTTGGAGCTTCTTTTACCAAGTCTTTGTTGTAGTACATAACAAGTGACTCGATAACGGCAGGAGCACCGTAAACTTTACCGTCAGCAGCTGTTACAAGAGATTTAGTTGTGTCGTCTGTTTTAGCACCATCGCTCAATTTCACTTCTGAAAGTTGTCCGTCAGAACCAAGGCTACCTACACGGTCGTATGGTGCCATCATAACGTCAGCAGCTTTACCAGATTGGTTATCTAGAGAAAGGTTGTCAAGACCACCCATTTGGTCTCCGGTTTTGATAGTCACTTTTACGCCAGCTTCTTTTTCGTAAGCTTTTGCAGCTGATTCAGCAAAAGCTTTGTATTGGTCTTCAACGTAAAGAGTGATTTCTTTCGCTTCAGATGAACCAGAATCAGCAGGCTTATCAGCAGTTTTGCTTCCGCAAGCTACCAAAAGCAAGCTAGCAAGTGTAACAGTTCCAAGCACAGCAGCGCTCTTCATGAATTTAGATGACATAGTGTATTCCTCCTAAAGAATAACAAATTTTATAATGAGGAAACGCAAACGTTTTCCTTTATGGGACTAGTATAGCACAATCGGAAAGCGGTTGCAAGTGTTTTTTGTAAAAATTTTTACAAAAATTGTAAAAAAAGTAAACGCTTCATCGTCATATAATAGTAGGAAATTCCAAAAATCGGTTTTGTTTTAAATTTAAAAAAAGTTGAGAAAACGATTGCCTAATTTACAAATGGAAGGCAGGGAGGATTCTCTCTTTATTTTTGCTTAATGAGATAAGTGAAACCCTTATTCCTATTTTGTTTGTTGCCTGAAAGAATATATATACGAGTAAGAAGAAAAAATTTTTAAAAAATAATCAAAAAAGTTACTTAAAACCGCTTGCATTTATCAAGAAAATGAGCTATACTAGTAATAGCGCAAACGTTTGCGTTCATAAAAATGTAATATCTAACTATAAACACATGAGGTGCTTATTATGAAAAAACGTCAAAGTGGTGTGTTGATGCACATTTCTTCTCTTCCAGGAGCATACGGAATCGGATCATTTGGTAAAAGTGCTTACGACTTCGTTGATTTCTTGGTTCGCACAAAACAACGTTACTGGCAAATCCTTCCACTAGGAACAACTAGTTACGGAGACTCTCCTTACCAATCTTTCTCTGCCTTCGCAGGAAACACTCATTTTATCGATTTAGATATCTTGGTAGAACAAGGCTTGTTGCAAGCAAGTGACCTTGAAGGGGTTGACTTTGGTAGCGATGCATCTGAAGTTGACTATGCGAAAATCTACTATGCACGTCGTCCTCTTTTAGAAAAAGCGGTAAAACGTTTCTTGGAAGTGGGAGATGTTAAAGATTTTGAGAAATTTGCTCAAGACAACCAATCATGGCTTGAACTCTTTGCAGAGTATATGGCTATCAAAGAGCATTTTGACAATCTTGCTTGGACTGAATGGCCAGATGCAGATGCTCGTGCTCGTAAAGCTTCAGCACTTGAAAGCTACCGTGAGCAATTGGCAGACAAGTTGGTTTACCACCGTGTGACTCAATACTTCTTCTTCCAACAATGGTTGAAATTGAAAGCTTACGCTAACGACAACCACATCGAAATCGTTGGAGACATGCCAATCTACGTAGCGGAAGATTCAAGCGATATGTGGGCAAATCCACATCTCTTCAAGACAGATGTCAACGGTAAGGCTACTTGCATCGCAGGATGCCCACCAGATGAATTTTCTGCAACTGGTCAGCTTTGGGGTAACCCAATCTATGACTGGGAAGCAATGGACAAAGATGGTTACAAATGGTGGATTGAACGCTTGCGTGAAAGCTTCAAAATCTACGACATCGTTCGTATCGACCACTTCCGTGGTTTCGAATCTTACTGGGAAATCCCTGCTGGTTCCGATACAGCAGCACCTGGTGAGTGGGTGAAAGGTCCTGGCTACAAGCTTTTTGCAGCCGTTAAGGAAGAACTTGGTGAGTTAAACATCATCGCAGAAGACCTTGGTTTCATGACAGACGAAGTTATCGAATTGCGTGAACGTACGGGCTTCCCAGGAATGAAGATTCTTCAATTTGCATTCAACCCAGAGGACGAAAGTATCGATAGCCCACACTTGGCACCTGCTAACTCAGTTATGTACACAGGAACACACGATAACAATACGGTCCTTGGTTGGTACCGTAACGAGATCGATGATGCAACTCGTGAATACATGGCGCGCTACACTAACCGTAAAGAATACGAAACAGTGCCACATGCTATGCTTCGTACAGTCTTTTCATCAGTTAGCTTCATGGCAATTGCAACTATGCAAGATTTGCTAGAATTGGATGAGGCAGCTCGTATGAACTTCCCATCTACTCTTGGTGGAAACTGGTCTTGGCGTATGACTGAAGATCAATTGACACCAGCTGTCGAGGAAGGCTTGCTTGACTTGACAACAATCTATCGCCGAATCAATGAAAATTTGGTAGAATTAAAGAAATAATACAATATCAGGAGACACCTTAAACATGTTATCACTACAAGAATTTGTACAAAATCGTTACAATAAAACCATTGCAGAATGTAGCAATGAAGAGCTTTACCTGGCTCTTCTTAACTACAGCAAGCTTGCAAGTAGTCAAAAACCAGTCAACACTGGTAAAAAGAAAGTTTACTATATCTCAGCTGAGTTCTTGATTGGTAAACTCTTGTCAAACAACTTGATCAACCTTGGTCTTTACGACGATGTCAAAAAAGAACTTGCAGCTGCAGGTAAAGACTTGATCGAAGTTGAAGAAGTTGAATTGGAACCATCTCTTGGTAACGGTGGTTTGGGACGTTTGGCTGCCTGCTTTATCGACTCAATTGCTACTCTTGGTTTGAACGGTGACGGTGTTGGTCTTAACTACCACTACGGTCTTTTCCAACAAGTTCTTAAAAACAACCAACAAGAAACAATTCCAAATGCATGGTTGACAGAGCAAAACTGGTTGGTTCGCTCAAGCCGTAGCTACCAAGTGCCATTTGCTCACTTCACATTGACATCAACTCTTTACGATATCGATGTACCAGGTTACAAGACAGAAACTAAGAACCGCTTGCGTTTGTTTGACTTGGATTCAGTTGATTCTTCAATCATTAAAGACGGTATCAACTTTGACAAGACAGATATCGCTCGCAACTTGACTCTTTTCCTTTACCCAGATGATAGTGACCGTCAAGGTGAATTGCTCCGTATCTTCCAACAATACTTCATGGTTTCAAACGGTGCGCAATTGATCATCGAAGAAGCAATCGAAAAAGGAAGCAACTTGCATGACCTTGCTGACTACGCAGTTGTCCAAATCAACGATACTCACCCATCAATGGTTATCCCTGAATTGATCCGTCTTTTGACTGCTCGTGGTATCGAACTTGACGAAGCAATCTCAATTGTTCGTAGCATGACTGCCTACACTAACCACACAATCCTTGCTGAAGCCCTTGAAAAATGGCCTCTTGAATTCTTGCAAGAAGTGGTTCCTCACTTGGTACCAATCATCGAAGAATTGGACCGTCGCGTGAAAGCAGAATACAAAGATCCAGCTGTTCAAATTATCGATGAGAGTGGGCGTGTTCACATGGCTCACATGGATATCCACTACGGATACAGTGTTAACGGGGTAGCAGCACTTCACACTGAAATCTTGAAAAATTCTGAGTTGAAAGCTTTCTACGACCTTTACCCAGAAAAATTCAACAATAAAACAAACGGTATCACTTTCCGTCGTTGGCTCATGCATGCTAACCCAAGATTGTCTCACTACTTGGATGAGATTCTTGGAGAAGGTTGGCACCATGAAGCTGATGAGCTTGAAAAACTCTTGTCTTATGAAGACAAAGCAGCTGTCAAAGAAAAATTGGAAAGCATCAAAGCTCACAACAAACGTAAATTAGCTCGTCACTTGAAAGAACACCAAGGTGTGGAAATCAATACAAACTCTATCTTTGATATCCAAATCAAACGTCTTCACGAGTACAAACGCCAACAAATGAACGCTTTGTACGTGATCCACAAATACCTTGACATCAAAGCTGGTAACATCCCTGCTCGCCCAATCACAATCTTCTTTGGTGGTAAAGCAGCTCCAGCCTACACAATCGCTCAAGACATCATCCACTTGATCCTTTGCATGTCAGAAGTTATTGCTAACGATCCAGCAGTAGCTCCACACTTGCAAGTAGTTATGGTTGAAAACTACAACGTTACTGCAGCAAGCTTCCTTATCCCAGCATGTGATATCTCAGAACAAATCTCACTTGCTTCTAAAGAAGCTTCAGGTACTGGTAACATGAAATTCATGTTGAACGGAGCTTTGACTCTTGGTACTATGGACGGTGCTAACGTGGAAATCGCTGAGTTGGTTGGAGACGAAAATATCTACATCTTTGGTGAAGATTCAGAAACTGTTATCGACCTTTACGAAAAAGCAGCTTACAAATCAAGCGAATTCTACGCTCGTGAAGCTATCAAACCATTGGTTGACTTCATCGTTAGCGATGCAGTTCTTGCAGCTGGAAACAAAGAGCGCTTGGAACGTCTTTACAATGAATTGATCAACAAAGACTGGTTCATGACTCTTCTTGACTTGGAAGACTACATCAAGGTTAAAGAACAAATGTTGGCTGACTACGAAGACCGTGACGCATGGTTGGATAAAGTCATCGTTAACATTTCTAAAGCAGGATTCTTCTCATCTGACCGTACAATTGCTCAGTATAACGAAGATATCTGGCACTTGAACTAATACTCTTCGAAAATCAAATTCAAACCACGTCAGCGTTGCCTTGCCGTACTCAAGTACAGCCTGCGGCTAGCTTCCTAGTTTGCTCTTTGATTTTCATT
>NZ_JVJI01000123.1:0-8786 GCF_001072665.1 Streptococcus pseudopneumoniae
AGGCTGTACTTGAGTACGGCAAGGCGACGTTGACGTGGTTTGAATTTGATTTTCGAAGAGTATAAGATTTCGCAATACGACCTTCATACCCCATTATCTGCGAGATGAACTCGGCCTCCTTTATTTTCTGGAGGGTTAAATGAAAACGTCCAAATTCATCTACTGATAAGATTCCATCTTGATTATAGCTTTTCAACAAGGAAAGTTGATACTTAACTTTAGCAGATACGATTTCCTTTGAAAGAGCTAGACAAAAGTCTTGGTCTAGACAAGCCCTGACTTGTTTCTCTTGCTTATCAAAGTCTTCTTGACGATAAGAATCTAAACAAGCCAAAAATTTACCCTCTTCTGTAAAATAGTAAACATTGATATTTTCCTTTGCTAGGGCTCTTAATAACTGGGTTGATACTTGAGCCTTACCAAATATTAAAACATTTTCTACTAAGTGGATAGAGATTTCACTTTCTATCTCCCTTCGACCATTTTTTATGATAATCTTCTGACTGGATAAGCCTAAAAAGTAATCCGACTTTTGTACAAATAAATCACTCATCTATCACTTTCCCTTCTAAAATCATAAAGGATACTAGTCTATCACTTTTTAAAAAATTGTCAACTATTTTTGTACTTTTTTTCAAAAAAACGAACCAGCTTGACTGATTCGTTTTGTGACTTCTATCTCCTACTTCCGATACATTTTAAATTGTAGAAAGAGGTCGCTGTATTTGCCTGTCCATTTATGGTTAAATTTCTCATAAACCTCTAGGTGTTTCATAGTTTCAGCATCTGGATAGAAGGCTTTATCTTCTTTTTTCTCCTCTGGGAGTAATTCCTTAGCTGGTAGGTTTGGTGTTGAATAGCCGACATACTCTGCATTTTTGAGAGCATTTTCAGGTTTCAACATAAAGTTGATAAAGGCATAGGCTGCATCTTGGCTTTTGACTGTTTTAGGAATGACCATATTGTCAAACCAAAGGTTGCTGGCCTCAGTCGGAACCACATAGCGTAGATTTTCATTTTTCTCCAGCATTTGGCTGGCTTCACCAGAGAAGGTCACGCCGATAGCAGCATTGTTCTGAATCATGTAGCCCTTCATCTCGTCGGCAACAATAGCCTTGATATTTGGAGTGAGCTTGTAAAGCTTGTCCACTGTCTCTTCCAACTGCTGGGTATCCTTGGAGTTGAGGCTGTAGCCCAGAGAGTTGAGACCTAAACCCAATACCTCACGCGCCCCATCAAAAAGCATGATAGAATTCTTATACTCTGGCTTCCAGAGATCATCCCAATGCTCAGGTGCTTCCTCTACCATGGTTTCATTGTAGACAATTCCCAAGGTTCCCCAGAAGTAAGGAATAGAGTATTTATTTCCTGGGTCAAAGGACTGGTTGAGGAACTCTGGCCCGATATTTTCAAGACCTTCAAGTTTTGAATAGTCAAGCGGTACCAAGAGGTCTTCGTCCTTCATCTTGTTAATCATGTATTCACTAGGAATGGCGATATCGTAGGTCGTTCCCCCTTGCTTGATCTTGGTATACATGGCTTCGTTGGAGTCAAAGGTCTCGTACTGGACTTGGATTCCTGTTTCTTCTGTAAACTTAGTCAAGAGTTCAGGATCGATATAGTCTCCCCAGTTGTAGATAACCAGTTTTTGACTATCTCGGCTATTGATTTTACTATCGAGATGAGTCGCAATTCCCCACAAGACCAGGATAATGGCTACGATTCCTGCTAAAAATGAATAGAGTTTTTTCATGCTTGCTCCTCCTTCTCACGTGAGATAAAGTAATATCCAACAACTAGGATAATACTAAAGAGAAAGACAAGGGCAGACAGAGCATTGATTTCTAGCGAAATCCCCTTACGAGCACGAGAGTAAATCTCGACTGACAGGGTTGAAAAGCCATTTCCCGTTACAAAGAAGGTCACAGCAAAGTCATCTAGCGAATAGGTGAAGGCCATGAAATAACCTGCAATGATAGACGGAGTCAGGTAAGGAAGCATGATTTCCTTGAACATCTGAAATTGACTGGCACCAAGGTCATAGGCCGCATGAATCATGTCACCGTTCATTTCCTTGAGTCGAGGCAAAACCATCAAGACCACGATAGGAATCGAGAAGGCCACGTGACTAGATAGAACAGTCAAAAAGCCAAGTGAAAACTTGAGTTGGGTAAAGAGAATCAAGAAGCTGGCACCAATCATAACATCAGGCGCAACCATGAGGATATTATTGAGTGAAAGAAAGGCTTCTTGGTATTTCTTACGAGATTGGTAGATGTAAATGGCTCCAAAAGTCCCGATAATGGTCGCTATCAAGGCTGATAGAAAGGCCAAGAAAAAGGTCTGGGTCACAATTAACATAAGGCGACCATCGCCAAACATGGTTTTAAAATGGCTCAAGCTAAAGCCTGTAAAGCTGTTCATGTCGTTGCCTGCATTAAAGGCGTAGCCAATCAAGTAAAAAATCGGCAGGTAGAGGACAAGAAAGACCAGTCCCAGATAAAGGTTGGCAAATTTTTTCATCGTTCTCTCCTTTCCTTGGTCACCCACATGGTGATGAACATGGTCAGAATGAGAATCACACCGATGGTAGAACCCATACCGTAGTTGTCATTTGTCAGGAAGTTCTGCTCAATGGCTGTCCCCAAGGTGATAACGCGGTTCCCACCAATCAAACGAGTCAGCATGAAGAGACTCAAGCTTGGAATAAAGACCGACTGAACTCCACTTCGCACGCCGTTCATCGATAGAGGGAAGATGACATGGCGGAAGGTCTCCCACTTGGTCGCACCCAGATCGTAGCTGGCATTGATGAGGTTATTATCCATATCGTCCAAGACATTGAAAATGGGCAAAATCATAAAGGGAAGCTCGATGTAGCTTGCGACAAAGATAAAGGAGAAATCGGTAAAGAGCAACTGCTGTGAACCAATTCCGATGAATTCCAAAAATTGGTTAATAGAGCCATTTTGACCAAAAATTCCAATAAAGGCATAGGCCTTAAGGAGCAAATTGATCCAAGTTGGCAGGATAATCAGCATGAGCCAGAGTTGACGGTGCTTGAGACGGGTCAAAAAGAGGGCTGTTGGATAGCTGATAAGCAAGGTCACAAAGGTCACAATTCCTGCATATAGTACAGAGTTGAAACTCATTTTTAGGTAGGTCAAGTTTTGTGACGCAAAGTAAGATTTATAGTTTTCTAAACTGAATTGTCCTTCAATATTGAAAAAGGATTGACCGAAAATCAAGACCAAGGGTGCCAGGACAAAGAGGGCAATCCAGAGCATGTAGGGCACTACAAAGAGTTTAGAGCTTGTTTTCTTCATCTCTTTCCTCCTCGATTGCATTGATTAGACCTGCTTCTTGCTCTTCGATTTCTACGTACTCCTCAATACGAGCATCGAACTCTTCTTCAGTTTCGTTGAGACGCATGATATGGATGTCTTCCGGTTCAAAGTCCAGACCGATTTCCTCACCCACGATGGCCTTACGAGTCGAGTGGATCATCCATTCATTCCCAAGTTCGTCATAGGCGATAATTTCATAGTGAACCCCACGGAAGAGCTGGGTATCCACCTTAACTTGGAGCTTGCCTTCTTCAGGAAGGGTAATCCGCAAGTCCTCTGGACGAATCACGACCTCAACAGGTTCATTTGGCTTCATCCCACCATCGACCGCTTCAAAGCGTTTGCCGTTGAACTCAACCAAGTAGTCCTCAATCATGATTCCTGGCAAGATATTTGACTCACCGATAAAGGTCGCAACAAAGTGGTTGATTGGCTCATCATAGATATCTACTGGTGTTCCAGACTGGACAATCTCGCCATCATTCATGACGAAAATCCAGTCACTCATGGCAAGTGCTTCTTCCTGATCGTGAGTAACAAAAACAAAGGTGATTCCCAATCGTTGTTGCAGTTCACGCAGTTCGTACTGCATGTCTGTTCTTAATTTCAAGTCCAGCGCTGATAAAGGCTCGTCCAACAAGACCACACGGGGTTGGTTGATGATGGCACGGGCAATGGCTACACGCTGACGTTGTCCTCCAGAGAGTTTACGAATGGAACGTTTTTCGTAACCTTCCAACTGAACCATCTTGAGAACTTCAGCAACACGTTGCTCGATTTCTTTCTTGTCAATTTTACGCAAGCGAAGTGGAAAGGCAACATTTTCAAACACATTCATATGTGGAAACAAGGCATAGGATTGGAAGACAGTATGGACGTCTCTCTTGTTGGTTGGGATATCATTGATACGGACACCATCCAGCAAAATATCTCCTGTCGTCGCATCCAGTAAACCTGCAATGATGTTAAGGATAGTTGATTTCCCTGAACCAGACGCGCCTAGAAGAGTATAGAACTTCCCTTCTTCCAACTCAAAGTTGATATCTTTGAGAACCTTGGTGTTGCTGTCTTCAAAAACTTTAGAGACGTTTTTGAATTCGATAATTGGTTTTTTCAATTGTCATTTATTCCTTCTTTTTCATAGATTAACAGATCAGGGCTCTGTCAGGCCGCCACTACCTCGTGTAGGAGACTGAACTGCCTACATTCTTCTGCACTGACGATAGGCTTTCACCCCCTTTCCATGATATAGCAGCAGCTTTTCAACTACAGCTTTCTACTTGCTTTCACCTAAAATACGGACTTCTCTCTCAAGAGTAACGCCAGAGTGCTCCTTGACTTTTTCGATCACAGACTCAATCAAGTCCTCGTAGTCTTTGGCCGTTCCGTCTGCAACATTGATCATAAATCCTGCGTGCTTTTCAGACACTTCTACGCCACCGATACGATAGCCTTTCAAGCCAGCTTCTGAAATTAATTGACCTGCAAAATGTCCTACTGGACGCTTAAAGACCGAACCACAAGATGGATATTCTAAAGGTTGCTTGAGTTCACGTAGATGCGTCAAGCGATCCATTTCTTGCTTGATAACCTGATGGCTTCCTGGAGCAAGGGCAAATTTAGCTGACAAGACAATTGCACCAGACTCTTGAATGGCTGAGTGGCGATAACCAAAAGCCAAGTCCTTGACAGACAGGGTCTCGATTTCTCCGTCCTTAGTCAAGACCTTACAAGACTGTAAGATGTGGGCAATCTCGCCACCATAGGCACCGGCATTCATAAAGACAGCACCACCGACACTTCCAGGAATGCCACAAGCAAACTCAAAGCCAGTCAAACTATGACGAAGGGCAATGCGAGTTGTTTCAATCAAGTTAGCACCAGCTTCAGCTTCGATGGTATAGCCATCAACGGAAACATTATTGAGCTTGTCACACAAGATGACAAATCCACGAATCCCACCATCACGAACGATGATGTTGCTAGCATTTCCAAGGACCATCCAAGGAATATTTTCTTGATTGGCAAATTTGACAACGCGAGCTAACTCAAAACGATTTCGTGGAAAGACCAAATAATCGGCCTCTCCACCTACTTTTGTATAACTATAGCTATGCAAGGGTTCCTTGAAACGGATATCAATCCCTTCTAAGATTTCAAGCATTTTTTCTTTTACTGACATGACACTCTTCCTTTTACAAAATTCATTCCATTATACCATTTTTAAGACCATTTGACGACCCTAAAAAAATCTTGGGCTTATTTTAAACAAAAAAAGAGGTTTCCCCTCTTTTTATGATTTTTTGCAAAAGATTGCCTTGGTTCCATAGGCAAGCAGAATGAGCTCAACTGCTAGGACAACTTCAACCAAGACTGGATTGGTCAGCCAGCCAACTTGGGCAAGAGATGGTGCCAGGTCAAAGAAGGCATGTAGTCCATAGGCTGCTAGGAGATAAATCCATTTCTTCTGGCGAACAGCTTGGTAAACCCAAACAGTCAAGAGTAATTGGAAACCTAGCGCCAAGATTCTCTCAAAACCAAGCAAATAAATCTGCCAGACTGATAGCGACTGAATAGTTTTCAACATATTTTCAGATAGCAATTGCATGATCTGTGGATTCTGAGTTTGAACTGCTGAGAGAACGATGTAGAGATTAATCAAACTAGTAAGACCTAGGAAAATCAACTCCAAGCCACCATGCCCCAATCCATAAGCCAAGGCATCTGCCTTTTCCAAACTTCTCTTTTTCTCCAACCATTTGAAGAAAATAAGACGAGCTGTTTCCTCAAAAAAGGCTGCCATGGCTAGACCATAGATGATATAGACAAGCGGATGGTCTTGCAAGAGGGCAATACTACCGTCTTTTTGAGGATGTAAAACCAAGATATGCACCAGTTTTTCCAAAATCTGTGAAGAGACAAAGAAGGCAACAGCCCCCAAGCCCAAGACAGCTAGATTAATCTGGTGTTTCTTTTTGGCATACCAAACGCTTCCTAGCAAGAAAGCCAGCAACAGCACCATGGTAATGATAATATGAATGGTCATTTTCTTCTCCTATTCCGCCTTTTCAATATCTTTTTTCATCTCGTCAACATTGAACTTAGCAAACAAGTATTGACGGTCTTGGACTGGGAAACGTTGGTCCAATTGGTCAACTGCTCCCACCTCGATAATGCCTTCCTTGATGACAAAGTCCATGACATGCCCACCGAAGGTCAAATCATCTGAAATGAAGTGCAGATGGTAGCCTGCCACACTGACTCCATGGAAAATCTCTGGCGTCCAGAAACCAACGATAGTTCCCGCCACATTTTCACGACTATATTCAGGTTGATGGGTTGCGACATCAGCAAACTTGGTATCTGGTGTCGACTTAGGAATCATGCGCACATGCATATGCGAAAATTCCCCCCGAATCTTGATAGAGCGGAAAAGATTTTCCCCGTCATAATAAGACTCAATTCGTTCTTCCAATTCCTTGTCCGTCATCTCAAAGCGTTGGCGGAAAATGACCTCTGCCTGATGCGGTACTACTGCTGCATAAGGAATAAGGGCATCTGGTGATACTTCCACAATTTCTGGCTGATCTCCTGAGCCTTTGGCTTGATAAGCCTTGCCATCCAAGACAATCAATTCCCCATCAATGGAATCCAAGGTTCCCAAACCAAGATCACCATGCTCTAGCAATTCTCCCACTGTCATGGTACCACCATAAAGGCCGGCCATCAAGGCTCCAAGGGTATTGTATTGAAATAATTTCACTGGTTCCTGCACGTTCTTATCCATTCTCTTTCTTGTCTGTTATACTCAATGAAAATCAAAGAGCAAACTAGGAAGCGAGCCGCAGGTTGCTCAAAGCACTGCTTTGAGGTTGTAGATAAGACTGACAAAGTCAGTTACATATATCTACGACAAGGCGAAGCTGACGTGGTTTGAATTTGATTTTCGAAGAGTATTATTCTATAAATGTTACTCCTAAGTATACCACATTTGCCCCTAGATGTGAACGAGAGAAACACCCTAGACATTGCCAAGAAGGAAAAAAAAAGGTACAATGTAACAAAATCAAGGGAGGTTTGGAATGAAGAAACAAAGCAAGTACCAAGAGGTCGTTTCCTTTCTAAAAAATGGTATCGAGTCTGGACGATTTTCGACGGGAAGCCGCCTGCCTTCTATCCGTCAACTGAGCCTTGACTTCCACTGTAGCAAGGATACCATTCAACGAGCCCTGCTGGAATTACGGCACGAACAATACCTCTATGCCAAGCCCCAGAGTGGTTACTATGTCCTAGAACAAGGGCAACACCAGGATCTAGAAATCGAAGTCACTGACGAACATGCCAGTGCCTATGACGATTTCCGACTCTGTATCAATGAAACCTTGATTGGTCGGGAAAACTACCTCTTCAACTACTATGACAACCAAGAAGGATTAGAAGACTTAAGACAATCCATTCATAAACTCCTCTTTGACCAAGCTCTCTACTGCAAGGCAGACCAGTTGATATTGACTTCTGGAACCCAGCAAGCCTTGTTTATCCTTTCTCAAATTTCCTTTCCTAGCCAAGCCAAGGAAATCTTGGTGGAACAGCCGACCTACCATCGGATGAATCGCCTCTTGATTGCTCAAGGTCTGGACTATCAAACGATTGAACGAGGCATTGATGGGATTGACTTGGAGGAGCTGGAAGGCCACTTCAAAACAGGAAAAATTAAATTTTTCTATACCATTCCTCGTTTTCACTATCCTCTGGGGCATTCCTATTCAGAGCAGGACAAACGGGCTATTCTTGACTTAGCTGCCAAGTATGGAGTCTATATCGTAGAGGACGACTATCTGGGGGATTTGGACTCTAAAAAAGGCCAGACCTTCCACTATCTAGATACAGAGGAGCGCGTCATTTATATCAAGTCCTTCTCAACCAGCCTCTTTCCAGCCCTGCGGATAACAGCACTCATCCTTCCAAATACTATCAAGGAAGCATTTGTGGTCTACAAAAATATCCTAGACTACGATAGCAACCTCATTATGCAAAAGGCCCTGTCACTCTATATTGACAGTCAATTATTTGAGAAAAATCGACTAGCTCGCTTATCCAATCAGGAAGCTTACCAAAAACAAATCGAGGAAAGACTAGCTAACACTCCTTGTCCCCTTCCTCATTTTCCCCTACACGATGGTTTATTACTAGACCTGAGACAGTATTCTAAAATCGCTAGTCTCAAACACAGCCAACTGGGCTTGGATTTCTTTGAAGAGGCTTACTTGGATGCCTGCCCTTATCAATTTGCCAAGGTGTCCTTAGACAATCTGGAAAAGGTTTTAAACTATTTAAAAGCAGAATTGGATTGACTTCCAACTCTGCTTTTTTCTTATACTCTTCGAAAATCAAATTCAAACCACGTCAGCGTCGCCTTACCGTACTCAAGTACAGCTT
>NZ_JVJI01000001.1:0-234 GCF_001072665.1 Streptococcus pseudopneumoniae
GGTCACCACACCAATTGCCAGGTCTTTCCAACCGTTCTTGGCTCGATCCTCTGCAGCCAAGGCCTCAAAACGAGCCTTGTCCCGCTCCTGGGCAGCCTTCACTCGTTCAACACGACTCTCCATCTGCTTACTCGCCTGTTGATAGGCTATCGCAAAGCGTTGAACAGACTTGAGTTTGGCGAAATCACCCGACTGATAAGTCCCTACAGTCCGTGTCTTCCCTGCATGCTCTGC
>NZ_JVJI01000124.1:0-6513 GCF_001072665.1 Streptococcus pseudopneumoniae
ATTTCATAATAAAAACACCCCAAAAGTTAGATTTTTTCTGTCTAACTTTTGGGGTGCAGTTCATTCTTGGGTATCTTTTTTAAAATAAACGGAAGACATGGGATTCGAACCCACGCACGCTGTTACACGCCTACCGCGTTTCCAACACGGCCTCTTAAGCCTCTTGAGTAATCTTCCAATACTTACTCAAATAGTCTACCATAAAGGCTCTTATCTTGCAATAAAAATTTTGGAAATAAGAAAAATGATAGATTTTGAAAGAAAATGACAAAAAGCGCTTGACTTTGAAAGAAAGTGTGATAGAATGAATAGTGTAAACGATAACAGGAGGTGGTTCGGTGTTAAAAATAGAGCGGAAACAACTGATTTTAGAGGAGTTAAATCAACATCATGTAGTTTCTCTAGAGAAATTAGTTAGTTTGCTAGAAACGTCAGAATCAACGGTTCGAAGAGACTTGGATGAGTTGGAAGCGGAAAACAAGCTTCGTCGTGTGCATGGTGGAGCAGAATTGCCCCATTCCTTGCAGGAAGAAGAAACCATTCAAGAAAAATCTGTCAAAAACCTTCAAGAGAAGAAGTTGTTGGCTCAGAAAGCAGCCTCTCTCATTAAGGAACAAGATGTCATCTTTATCGATGCTGGAACAACTACAGCCTTTTTGATTCATGAATTGGTCAATAAGAATATTACTGTAGTAACCAACTCGATTCACCATGCGGTTCAGCTAGTTGAAAAGCAAATTCCAACTGTCATGGTGGGTGGTAGTGTCAAGATGACAACAGATGCTAGCATCGGGGGCGTTGCTCTTAACCAGATTAACCAATTGCACTTTGACCGTGCTTTTATAGGTATGAATGGTGTAGACGAAGGCTATTATACGACTCCTGATATGGAGGAGGGAGCTGTGAAGCGAGCTATTTTGGAGAATGCCAAACAGACTTATGTCTTGGTGGATTCGTCTAAAATTGGACAAACTTGCTTTGCCAAGGTAGCACCACTCAAACGAGCTATTGTTATCACAAGTCAAGGGCATGAGCTCTTGCAGGCTATTAAGGAGAAAACGGAGGTAATAGAAGTATGATTTATACAGTCACACTCAATCCATCCATTGACTATATCGTTCGTTTGGACCAAGTCCAAGTTGGTAGTGTCAATCGTATGGACAGTGATGATAAGTTTGCTGGTGGGAAAGGAATCAATGTCAGTCGTGTCTTGAAACGCTTGGATATTCCAAATACAGCGACTGGATTTATCGGTGGCTTTACTGGTAAATTTATCACAGATACTTTAGTAGAGGAAGAAATCGAGACACGTTTTGTCCAAGTGGCAGAAGATACTCGTATCAATGTCAAAATTAAAGCAGACCAAGAAACAGAAGTCAACGGAACGGGTCCAAATGTAGAACCAGCTCAGCTAGAAGAATTGAAAGCTATTTTATCTAGTCTGACTTCAGAAGATACAGTTGTCTTTGCAGGTTCAAGTACTAAAAATCTAGGCAATGTTATCTACAAGGATTTGATTGCCTTGACACGCAAGACTGGTGCGCAAGTCGTTTGTGACTTTGAAGGTCAGACCTTGATTGATAGTTTGGACTACCAGCCACTTTTGGTCAAACCAAACAATCATGAACTTGGAGCGATTTTTGGGGTTAAACTCGAAAGTTTAGATGAAATTGAAAAATATGCTCGAGAATTACTGGCCAAAGGAGCTCAAAACGTCATTATCTCCATGGCTGGGGATGGTGCCCTTCTTGTCACATCTGAGGGAGCATACTTTGCTAAACCAATCAAAGGGACAGTCAAAAATTCAGTTGGGGCTGGTGATTCTATGGTTGCTGGATTCACAGGTGAATTTGTCAAATCAAAAGACGCAGTAGAAGCCTTCAAATGGGGAGTGGCTTGTGGAACAGCAACTACCTTCTCGGATGACTTGGCAACAGCAGAATTTATTAAAGAAACATATGAAAAAGTTGAGGTAGAAAAAAGATGAAAATTCAAGACCTATTGAGAAAAGATGTTATGTTGCTGGATTTGCAGGCGACTGAAAAAACAGCTGTCATCGACGAGATGATTAAAAGTTTGACAGACCACGGTTATGTGACAGATTTTGAAATCTTTAAAGAAGGAATTTTGGCGCGTGAAGCTCTCACTTCTACTGGTTTGGGTGACGGAATCGCAATGCCTCACAGCAAAAACGCTGCTGTCAAAGAAGCGACTGTTCTCTTTGCTAAGTCAAACAAGGGTGTTAACTACGAGAGCTTGGATGGACAAGCAACTGACCTTTTCTTTATGATTGCAGCTCCAGAAGGTGCCAATGACACCCACTTGGCAGCCTTGGCAGAATTATCTCAATACTTGATGAAAGACGGTTTTGCTGACAAACTTCGTCAAGCAACATCAGCTGACCAAGTCATTGAACTCTTTGACCAAGCTTCAGAAAAAACTGAAGAGCCTGTTCAAGTACCTGCTAATGAAACTGGTGACTTTATCGTAGCCGTTACAGCTTGTACAACAGGTATTGCCCACACTTACATGGCTCAAGAAGCCCTTCAAAAAGTGGCTGCTGAAATGGGTGTTGGGATCAAGGTCGAAACTAACGGTGCCAGTGGTGTTGGTAACCAACTAACTGCAGAGGACATCCGCAAGGCTAAAGCTGTTATCATCGCAGCAGACAAGGCAGTTGAAATGGATCGTTTCGATGGCAAACCATTGATCAATCGTCCGGTTGCTGACGGTATCCGTAAAACAGAAGAGTTAATTAACTTGGCTCTTTCAGGAGATGCTGAAGTTTATCGTGCTGCTAATGGAACAAAAGCTACAACAGCCTCTAACGAAAAACAAAGCCTTGGTGGTGCCTTCTACAAACACTTGATGAGTGGTGTATCGCAAATGTTGCCATTTGTTATTGGCGGTGGTATCATGATTGCCCTTGCCTTCTTGATTGACGGTGCTTTGGGTGTTCCAAATGAAAATCTTGGTAATCTTGGTTCCTACCATGAGCTAGCTTCTATGTTCATGAAAATTGGTGGAGCTGCCTTTGGTTTGATGCTTCCAGTCTTTGCAGGTTATGTTGCCTACTCTATCGCTGAAAAACCAGGTTTGGTAGCAGGTTTCGTGGCTGGTGCTATTGCCAAAGAAGGTTTTGCCTTTGGTAAAATTCCTTATGCCGCAGGTGGTGAAGCAACTTCAACTCTTGCAGGTGTCTCATCTGGTTTCCTAGGTGCCCTTGTTGGTGGATTTATCGCAGGTGCTTTAGTTCTTGCTATCAAGAAATACGTTAAAGTTCCTCGTTCACTTGAAGGTGCAAAATCAATCCTTCTTTTGCCACTTCTTGGAACAATCTTGACTGGATTTGTCATGCTAGCTGTTAATATCCCAATGGCAGCAATCAACACTGCTATGAATGACTTCCTAGGTGGTCTTGGAGGAGGTTCAGCTGTCCTTCTTGGTATCGTCCTTGGTGGAATGATGGCTGTTGACATGGGTGGACCAGTTAACAAAGCGGCTTATGTCTTTGGTACAGGTACGCTTGCAGCGTCTGTTTCTTCAGGTGGTTCTGTAGCCATGGCAGCAGTTATGGCTGGAGGAATGGTGCCACCACTTGCAATCTTTGTCGCAACTCTTCTTTTCAAAGATAAATTTACTAAGGAAGAACGCAACTCAGGTTTGACAAACATCATCATGGGCTTGTCATTTATCACTGAGGGAGCAATTCCATTTGGTGCCGCTGAGCGATCCCAAGTTTCATCCTTGGTTCAGCAGTAGCAGGTGGACTCGTTGGTCTTACTGGTATCAAACTTATGGCGCCACACGGAGGAATCTTCGTGATTGCCCTTACTTCAAATGCTCTTCTTTACCTCGTTTCTGTATTGGTAGGAGCAATCGTAAGTGGTGTGGTTTATGGTTACCTACGCAAACCACAAGCAGTTAAATAAAAGGGAACTATATACCAGTTTAAACCAACCACAAAATGTAGTATTTCAACAATATCGAAAAAGACGATTTCCGTTTGGAAATCGTCTTCTCACTATTTCAATAGTTCATACTCAAATAATTTACTTTCAAGCTCATTCTCATAGTAATCAGCTAACCTTGTTTTAAGTTCTTTTAGTTTAGTGTTAACTTTTTCATTGTTGAATATCTTTTTATCATTACCATCTTTGTATGATGTATTTATGTCCAATTCAATTTGATAAGTACCATAATTGTATTTTGGATTATATTCTTGAGTATTTTTAGCTAGTTCAAGTAATTCATCAAAGACGCCTAGCAACATTAAGTCAGCTCTATCAAGTTTTCCATATTTTTCTTGTTCGACCAATTCTTTACGAACTAGAGAGTTCTCATCTAGGCACATTTCGTTACTATAAAACTTTCCATCAGAACCATCAAAGCTCAAACAATGATTTTTTTGAGAGATACAAGTCCATAATGTAGCTTTTCTAAGAAAATCTGTATCCTCTGTATACAAATCCCCTTTATCAGCAGTTGTGTAGTAAATATCCCTTTCATACCAGTTTTTTTGAGGGTATTGCTTGGCAACAAATAAAGCAGTTTGCTCTGCGTAATTATTTGTTCTAACTTGACTACCTCGTCCATGATAAATAGCAATTCTAGTCATTCTTATGTCCTGCGGAGTAGTACCAAAACCACTGGCTTCTATAACCGCTAAAATATTGTCATTATAAACAGGTTTTCCATAGCTTTTTAATGGTACTTCTTTACCATCGTAGCCAGTAGCAATTTTAGATAACACATCTGTTTTTAACTTTTTAGAATAGTATTCTCCTAGCGTTTTGTATACTTTTTTTATAGTGACATGCTTCACATCTTTAAGAATAGCATCCTCAGGTACATCAATGACTGCTGCTCCTTTCCCAGTTCCCCATTTTTTATTATCTCTCCATATTTCTTTAGCAGTTACAGTAATACTTTCAGTTTCGTTATCTTGATCGTTTTTCCAAAGTGCTACCAAAACGGAACTTTCTTGTGCTTTAAAGTTCCCTCTGTTTGCTAGAAAACCATTAATAAAGATTTTTTGCATTAGACCAACTGATTTCCAATACTTAACAGGAGCAAATAAAATATAATAGTCGTTTTCATCTCTCATAAAGTATTTTTCAAAAGACCAAACAAATTGATTTAGCAAATCTTTTGCATGGTTACTATCACCCACAAATTCATCGGACATCAATTTCCTTATATAGCTAAATTTATCTATCGATTTAACATTTCCTTCTTGAGCCCGAGCTAATTCGCTAGAATAAGGGGGATTTTCAAAACCAATAATCGCAACATTTTTGTCATCTATGATTTCTTGTAATGTATTATGTTTTCCATCTGTTTCCATTGGAATCGATAAAAACTCTTCTGCTAAAGCATCCCCACCTGTTACTAAGTTCCCCTTGTTTGCTTGTACAATTGAAAGTGGTGGTATGATAGCCCTCACCTTTCCAATATATTTGTTATACAAAACAAGCCATTCTTTTATTTCATAAGTATTCAAGATAACATGGCCTAACTCTTCTTCAGTTAAATAATGCTCTAATGCTCCTGTACCAGCACATCTATCCAAAATAACATAGTCCATATTTTTAGGAAGACTGCTAATAGCTTGACGAACAAGTTTAGTTGCTTCTTTAACATAAGGTAATGGTGTATAAAACGCTCCTAAATCTTTTCTATTTGCAGGGTCATTTAATGCGTCCATCACGGTGTCAAAATCGCTTTCGTCTCCACACCAAGGTAAGATATAGTTTTCGACTATTGAATTAGACGGTTGTTTGAGCATCTCAAACATTTGAGATTTTGTTGTTGTTTTATCGTGACGGTATATGTAGTTCGCCCACCCTAAAATGTTTGGAAAGCCAATTTCAAACTTTTGATACTCGTCTATTTGGAATAATTCACGCAATTCACGATTTTTAGGGCTCTTTGGTTGAAAAACATCAAATTCAATTACTTTTTCAGGATTAGTAGCATCTTTTAAAGTCTTCTGATTTACATTTTTTGATGCACTATTCGTATAATTTTGTAAAATTTCTAAACGATATTTAGTTGCATCATAAACACTAGCACGATTTTTATTAATATCAACTAAAACGATTTTGCTTGGTATAGGAATACCACCTTTAATCCTTAATTTAGACAGATAGTGGATAGCTTGAGTAAGCACAGCATTAAGATCAGCAATGCTATTTTTAAATTCAAACAGAGATCCGTTAACGATACCATCAGTATTTTCGATTAAAATATCTTTTTCATCAAAACCGAAATTTCTCCAGAAAAATAAATTGTCTGCTCTTTCATTTCCAGATTGCCAACTTCTATCAATAGCTAGAGGCGTCATTTTACACCTCCAACAATCAACTCATTGAGTTGAGAAACAACAGAAAAGACCTTCTCACAAAAATGTGAAAAAGTCTGTTTTAGGGCTTGACAAAAAATACGCTTGATTACATAATCAGCGTGAGCTGTGAGCTGTGAGCTGTGAGCTGTGAGCTGTGAGCTGTGAGC
>NZ_JVJI01000126.1:0-8075 GCF_001072665.1 Streptococcus pseudopneumoniae
ATTTCATAATAAAAACACCCCAAAAGTTAGATTTTTTCTGTCTAACTTTTGGGGTGCAGTTCAAATCGTGTCCATCTTTTTCTTTTTATGGTAAAATAGAGAAATAATATGATGAAAAACCTTGAGGGAGTGACCGATATGTCAAGTAAAGCCAATCATTCAAAGACATCTATTTGCGGAATTATTAATGTAACCCCAGACTCCTTTTCGGACGGTGGTCAATTTTTTGCTCTTGAGCAGGCACTCCAGCAGGCTCGTAAATTGATAGCAGAAGGGGCTAGTATGATCGATATCGGCGGAGAATCGACTCGGCCTCGGCCGGGAAGTAGCTATGTTGAGATAGAAGAGGAAATCCAGCGTGTTGTTCCAGTGATTAAAGCGATTCGCAAGGAAAGTGATGTCCTCATCTCTATTGATACTTGGAAGAGTCAGGTAGCAGAGGCTGCTTTAGCTGCTGGTGCTAATCTAGTCAATGATATCACTGGCCTCATGGGTGATGAAAAAATGGCCCATGTGGTTGCTGAGGCTAGAGCGAAAGTGGTCATCATGTTTAATCCAGTTATGGCTCGACCTCATCATCCTAGCTCGCTCATATTCCCTCATTTTGGATTTGGTCAAGCTTTTACAGAGGAAGAATTAGCTGACTTCGAAAAATTGCCAATCGAAGAGTTGATGGAGACGTTCTTTGACAGAGCACTAGCGAGAGCAGAGGAAGCTGGGATTGCTCAAGAAAACATCCTGCTGGATTCAGGAATTGGCTTTGGTCTGACCAAGAAAGAAAATCTGCTTCTTTTACGGGATCTGGATAAACTACATCAGAAAGGCTATCCAATCTTTCTCGGAGTGTCGCGCAAGCGGTTTGTCATCAATATTCTTGAAGAAAATGGTTTTGAAGTCAATCCTGAGACAGAACTTGGTTTCCGCAATCGAGATACGGCTTCGGCTCATGTAACCAGTATCGCTGCGAGACAGGGTGTGGAAGTGGTGCGCGTGCATGATGTAGTTAGTCACAGGATGGCAGTTGAAATTGCCTCCGCCATTCGTCTGGCTGATGAAGCGGAAGATTTAGATTTAAAACAATATAAATAAGATGAAAGAAATTGAAAACAATCAATGGATTGCCCACTATCGGTCGGACCAACCGCATTTTGGCTTGGAACGAATGGTGGAACTGTTAGCTTTGCGTGGCAATCCCCATCTCAAACTCAAGGTCATCCATATTGGAGGAACCAATGGTAAGGGTTCGACCATTGCTTTTTTGAAAAATATGCTAGAAAAGCTAGGGCTGAGAGTTGGCGTGTTTAGCTCGCCCTATCTCATTCATTACACAGATCAGATTAGCATCAATGGGGAATCTATCCCAGAGGCTAGACTCGAAACCTTCATGGCAGACTATCAGTCTTTGCTGGAGGGAGAAGCGACCGCTAATTTACAGGGCACAACCGAGTTTGAGATAATTACAGCTATAGCCTATGACTACTTTGCTTCAGAGCAAGTAGATGTGGCTATCATGGAAGTGGGCATGGGTGGACTCTTGGATAGTACCAATGTCTGCCAGCCCATTTTGACAGGAATTACGACTATTGGATTGGATCATGTGGCCCTACTTGGTGACACCTTGGAAGCCATAGCAGAGCAGAAGGCTGGTATTATTAAGCAAGGCATTCCCTCGGTGACAGGTCGCATTGCTCCAGAAGCCTTGGCTGTTATTGACCGCATTGCGGAAGGGAAAGATGCGCCGAGATTTGCCTACGGGACAGATTATCAGGTCAGCCATCAAAAGAGTGTGGTTACAGGCGAAGTCTTTGACTATACAAGTGTTGTCAGACAAGGTTGCTTCCAGACTGGCCTGCTTGGTTTGCACCAGATAGAGAATGCTGGGATGGCCATAGCTTTACTTGATACTTTTTGTAAAGAAGATGGTAGAGAACTAGCAAGCAATCACTTGCTTGCTCAAGCTTTGGAAGAAACAAGTTGGCCAGGGCGTTTGGAAATCGTGTCAAGAGATCCCTTGATGATTTTGGATGGAGCCCACAATCCTCATGCCATAAAAGCTTTAGTAGCAACCTTGCAAGAACGCTTTGCGGATTATCGTAAGGAAATCCTCTTTACTTGCATCAAAACCAAGGCCTTGGAGGATATGTTGGATTTGCTGGGGACCATGCCGAATACCGAGCTTACCCTGACACATTTTGACGATAGTCGGGCGACTGATGAAAGCGTGCTGAAAGAGGCAGCTAAGTCTAGAAATCTCAGCTACCAAGATTGGCAGGATTTTCTAGAGCAGAAATTGACAGATAAAAGAGAAGAGAAACAAACAGTTAGGATTGTCACAGGTTCCTTGTATTTCTTGAGCCAAGTGAGAGCCTATCTGATGGAGAGGAAGAACGAAAATGGATACACAAAAGATTGAAGCAGCTGTAAAAATGATTATCGAGGCTGTCGGAGAGGACGCTAACCGTGAGGGCTTGCAGGAAACGCCTGCTCGTGTGGCCCGTATGTACCAAGAGATTTTTTCAGGTCTTGGTCAAACAGCGGAGGAACATTTGTCAAAATCCTTTGAAATTATTGACGATAATATGGTGGTAGAAAAAGATATCTTTTTCCACACTATGTGTGAACACCACTTTCTACCATTTTATGGGAGAGCACATATTGCCTACATTCCAGATGGTCGTGTGGCAGGTTTGTCTAAGCTAGCCCGTACGGTTGAAGTTTATTCGAAAAAACCACAAATTCAAGAACGTTTGAATATCGAAGTGGCCGATGCCTTGATGGAGTATCTAGGTGCTAAAGGAGCCTTTGTTGTCATTGAGGCGGAACATATGTGTATGAGCATGCGAGGTGTCAGAAAACCAGGCACAGCAACCTTGACGACAGTAGCTCGTGGTCTATTTGAAACAGATAAGGACCTCCGAGACCAGGCTTATCGTTTAATGGGACTATAATACTCTTCGAATAATGGGACTATAATACTCTTCGAAAATCAAATTCAAACCACGTCAGCTTCCATCTGCAACCTCAAAACAGTGTTTTGAGCAGCCTGTGGCTAGCTTCCTAGTTTGCATTTTGATTTTCATTGAGTATAAAAAAAATCCGCTTTGGGCGGATTTTTCTAGAAAGGAATCATTATGGATCAACTACAGATTAAGGATTTGGAAATTTTTGCCTATCATGGTCTTTTTCCTAGTGAGAAAGAATTGGGGCAGAAGTTTGTTATTTCCGCAATCCTATCCTATGATATGACCAAGGCGGCGACAGATTTGGATTTAACGGCTTCTGTCCATTATGGAGAACTGTGTCAGCAGTGGACGGCTTGGTTTCAGGAAACAACTGAGGACTTGATTGAAACGGTAGCCTACAAACTAGTAGAACGTACTTTTGAGGCTTATCCTCTTGTCCAAGAAATGAAGCTGGAACTGAAAAAACCTTGGGCGCCAGTGCATTTGCCACTAGATACTTGCTCGGTAACCATTCATCGTCGCAAGCAACGGGCTTTTATCGCCCTAGGAAGCAATATGGGAGATAAACAAGCAAACTTGAAACAAGCCATTGAGAAAATGCGAAATCGTGGCATCCATATTCTCAAAGAGTCCAGTGTCTTAGCAACGGAGCCTTGGGGTGGAGTGGAGCAGGATAGCTTTGCTAATCAAGTGGTTGAGGTGGAAACCTGGCTACCAGCACCAGTCTTGTTAGAAACCTTGTTAGCCATTGAGTCAGAGATGGGACGGGTTAGAGAAGTGCATTGGGGGCCTCGTTTGATTGATTTGGACTTGCTCTTTGTAGAGGACCAGATTCTTTATACAGACGACCTCATCTTGCCTCATCCTTATATAGCGGAACGCCTTTTTGTCCTTGAGTCCTTACAGGAAATTGCGCCTCATTTTATCCATCCGACATTAAAGCAACCGATCCGCAACTTGTATAATGCTTTGAAACAATAGAAAAAACTCTAGTTTTCAGTCGCTTGTAACTGAAGGCTAGAGTTTTTAAAATAGGTCATTTTCTTCTGGGAGGAGGATAGTTTCTCTACCGTCCATATCTAAAACCAGGACTCTCGGGGGATAAAGAGGGTCGAAAGGGTGGTTAAAGTCAAAATCAATGGCTGTAGGGAGATGTTGACTTGAAAAGTGGAAGGTAATTTTTCCTTGGTTATTAAGCAATTGAAACTCGAGTTCCTCCTCCAATTCAAAGACATTTTTTAAGAAGTGGTCGATGATGTACCAAAAAGAGTCAATAACATCATCAGGCAAGCTGGTAACAATGCCAAAACTAGCTGACCGCATATGGGTATTGGTAAAAGCCATATTTCTTCCCCCTTTCTTTTCCCTTATCATACAGCAAATAGGATTAAAAATCAAGAAAAGGCGATTTTTTCTTCATAAACATAGCTTCCTATGAAATTTTTTCAAATAATCTTCAAAAAACGCTTGAAAGTGTTTACAAATAGTGATAAAATGGAATAAGTAGAATCATGAAAACGAAATTTTCATACCGTCTCTTTTTTTGGAGTCTCGTGAGGTATGATATAGAAAGGAAATGGAATGAATACAGACGATACAGTAACGATTTATGATGTTGCCCGTGAAGCAGGAGTTTCAATGGCGACAGTTAGCCGTGTAGTCAATGGCAACAAGAATGTAAAAGAGAATACCCGTAAAAAAGTACTCGAGGTGATTGATCGTTTGGATTACCGTCCAAATGCTGTGGCGCGTGGTCTTGCAAGTAAAAAGACAACCACTGTCGGTGTCGTGATCCCCAATATCACCAATGGTTATTTCTCAACGCTTGCTAAAGGGATTGATGATATCGCTGAAATGTACAAGTACAATATTGTCCTTGCTAATAGTGATGAGGACGATGACAAGGAAGTTTCAGTTGTCAATACACTATTTTCTAAGCAAGTGGATGGTATCATCTTTATGGGGTACCACTTGACTGAAAAAATTCGTTCAGAGTTTTCTCGTTCTCGAACACCAGTTGTTCTTGCAGGAACTGTGGATGTAGAACATCAGCTTCCAAGTGTCAATATTGACTACAAACAAGCAACGATTGATGCAGTAACCTACCTTGCTAAAGAAAATGAGCGCATTGCTTTCGTTAGCGGTCCACTAGTGGATGATATCAATGGTAAGGTTCGTTTGGTTGGCTACAAGGAAGCCTTGAAAAAAGCAGGTATTTCTTATAGCGAAGGATTGGTATTTGAATCTAAATACACTTATGAAGATGGTTATGCCTTGGCAGAACGCTTGATTTCATCAAACGCAACTGCAGCAGTTGTAACAGGTGATGAGTTGGCAGCGGGTGTCTTGAACGGCCTTGCTGATAAGGGTGTGTCAGTACCAGAAGAGTTTGAAATCATTACTAGTGATGATTCGCAAGTCTCACGCTTTACCCGTCCAAACTTGACAACTATCGCCCAACCTCTTTATGACCTTGGTGCTATTAGTATGCGTATGTTGACTAAGATTATGCACAAAGAAGAGTTGGAAGAACGTGAAGTTCTCTTACCTCATGGTTTGACAGAACGTCGTTCGACACGAAAACGGAAATAGAAAAAATCAGGGAATCGAGAAGATTTCCTGATTTTGCTTTCTAGAGAAGAGGTTTAGCCTTCCATATAGTCTTTCAAAGCCTGTCCTGTTAGTCCGACATTGAGGGCAATGAGGAGTTTCAAACGGGCTTTTTGGGCGTTGAGTTCTTTAACAAAGAAGACACCAGATTTTTGCAACTGCACGCCCCCACCCTGGTAGGCATAAACAGGTTCTGCAATACCGTTAAAGCATCGTGATACTAGAGCGACTGGGATTCCTTTTTGTAGAAGCATTTCTAATTTTTGAGCAGTTTCTTTGGGAATATTACCAGCTCCGAAGGCTTGGATAATCAAACCGTTCAATTGGTCTAAATCCAGCATATCAATCAGCTCATCTGTCATACCAGCATAAGCAGAGATGATAGGGACTAATCCTTGTATGTGATCAAGGTCAAAGCGAACACGGGGCTCAGCTGTTTTGAAGTAGAGGATTTCCCGCTTCGTAATCAGACCAAGTGGCCCATGTGTTGGGGTCTGGAAGGTGCCGACGTTGGTCGTATGCGTTTTGGTAACATACTTGGCAGCATGGATTTCATCGTTCATAACAACCAAAACCCCTTTGTCCGCAGCCCTGTCATCGCTAGCCACCCGTAAAGCACTCAGATAGTTATAAACACCGTCGCTGCCGAGTTCGTTAGAGCTACGCATGGCACCTGTTAGAACGATAGGCATATGGGGAACTTCCATGGTATCAAGGAAATAGGCTGTTTCCTCTAAAGTATCGGTCCCGTGTGTGATCACCACTCCATCGTAGTTATCAGCTTCCTCTTTAATTTTTTGGTAGAGGGCCAGCATATGCTTGGGTTTGATATGGGGGCTTGGCAGGTTAAAAAAGTCTAGGGCGTGGACTTGGATTCCTTCAAGAGGATTGGACACATGGTTCATGGGATTATCTGAACTAGTTACAACAGCGCCAGAAGCATCGGCCTGCATGGAAATAGTTCCGCCTGTATGTAAAACAAGGATTTTCTTAGGCATGATTTACTCACTCTTTCTGAAATGTGGTATAATCATTGTATCACAAAAGGGGAGATTGGGATAGGATGGAAGTCAAAGCTGTTTTTTTTGATATCGATGGAACCTTGGTTAACGATCGCAAGAGTGTTTTGAAATCCACTAAGGACGCGATTAAGATTGTCAAAGAACAAGGGGTGCTTGTTGGTGTAGCAACGGGTCGAGGACCTTTTTTTGTTAAGGAATTGATGGACGATTTAGATCTAGATTTCGCAGTAACCTATAATGGCCAGTATATCTTTACTAAAGACAGAGTCTTGTTCACGAGTCCTATTTCCAAGTTACATTTGCGCCAGCTTATTACGTATGCTAAAAAAGAGGGTAAGGAGATTGCCCTAGGGACCAAGGATGCCATGTTGGGTTCTAAAATCATGTCCTTTGGTTTGGGTTCTTTTTCCCAACGAATCAGTCGCTTCGTTCCCTCGGTTTTAACTCGGACAGTGAGTCATTCCTTTAATCGTATGGTCAGCAAGGTTGTTCCCCAAAAGGAAGAAGACCTACTTGATCTAATGAATCAGCCCATTTACCAAGTTTTGATGCTGATGACGCCAGAAGAATCTGAGAAGGCGGCGGCTGATTTTGAAGATTTGAAATTGACACGTAGCAATCCTTTTGCAGCAGATGTCATCAATCAAGGAAACTCTAAATTGGAAGGCATTCGACGAGTCGGGAAAGAATATGGTTTTGATCTCAACCAAGTCATGGCCTTTGGTGACTCAGATAACGACCTAGAAATGCTGGCGGGTGTCGGTATGTCGGTCGCTATGGGAAATGGTAGTAGCAGTGTCAAGGAAGTGGCCAAGCACATCACCACTAGCAATCAGCAAGACGGAATCCACAAGGCCTTGGAACATTTTGGTGTTCTGGCCTCAGAAAAAGTCTTTGTCAGCCGTGACTATCATTTCAATAAGGTCAAGACCTTCCACCACATGATGGATGAACGGACCCAAGAAGAACCACGAGCTTGGGATTTAGAAGGTGCAACCCACAGGGCTGGCTTTAAAATAGAAGAATTGGTGGAGTTTGTTCGAGCAGCCAGTCCCTCTGAAGAGGACTTTGGTCAAGCACTATCGCAACTTCATCAAGCTCTTGATAAGGCAGCAGATAAAGTAGCTAAGAAGACGCCTGCTCAGCAAGATTTGATAGGGCAGGTAGATGCCCTGATTGACACGCTTTATTTTACCTATGGTAGTTTTGTTTTGATGGGGGTGGATCCAGAACGTATTTTTGATATTGTTCATCAGGCCAATATGGGGAAAATTTTCCCAGATGGCAAGGCTCATTTTGATCCAGTGACCCACAAAATCTTAAAACCAGATGATTGGGAAGAAAAATATGCTCCAGAACCTGCGATTAAAAAGGAACTGCAGCGCCAGCTCAAGGCTTATGAACGCCATAAAGAGAGAAATAATACTCAATGAAAATCAAAGAGCAAACTAGGAAACTAGCCGCAGGCTGTACTTGAGTA
>NZ_JVJI01000127.1:0-31589 GCF_001072665.1 Streptococcus pseudopneumoniae
TGAACCTTGCCATGCATTACGAGCATACGAACCATCTGATTTCAAATAGTACCAGGCTTGATAAGATGTATCATAAACCCATTCATTCTGAGCCATTTTACCATCTGATTTTAGATAATAACTTCCCTTCCAAGTATTGGTTACAGGATTTCCCTTGTCATCATGATAGTACCAAACTCCATCCTTTTGAACCCATCCACTTGTGATTGCTGAGCTAGAGTTTGTTTTTACCTCAATCGATTTTCTTGGTTTGAAAGCTCCCTCAGGAGCATTTTTCAATTCGCAAGCGACACCATCATGATCTTTATCTAACTTAGCAGAATAACCCGGTTCTCCTTGACGCATATCCGAGTAACCATGAGCCCATGCATCCTTACAACTAGAAAAATGAATGTTTTCTTCTGCTAACACAGGTTGTGAAAACAAGGCTAAAACTGGCAAAGAAGCCAAACTCATTTTTAAAAATAGACGTTTGTTCATTTCTTTCTCCCATCATTATGATATCGTTTTCAATATTATTTTATCAAACTTATTTCAGCAATTCAAGGAAACTTCTGATCTGTTCTACAAACTCTTTTGGTTTAGCTCTATTCAAGACATGAGGACCGTCAGGGATAATCTGGAATTGGGAATTTGGCATCAGTTCTTGAATAGCTTTCATTGAACTGAGATTAGGCTTATCTTGACTACCACAAATTAACAAAGTTGGATAGGGACAATTCTTTGCAATCTCTCTTAAATCAAGTGTTTTTAATTCCTCAGAAACTCCAACCAAAAGCGATTTATCTGCTCCCTGTTTCTCAAATGTCCTTTTGGGGAGTAGTTTAAATATCAGCAACTGAATGTAAAAAGGAATGTTACCCGCTAGTTTCAGTGGACAACCTGACAAAACCATGGCTTGAAGATTTGGTATCTCATAACTTGACAGCTCCAATGCAAGGGTAGCTCCTAAGGACAAACCGATTAGGACAAAAGGTTCTGTTTCCACTGTTAAGCGCTGATAAATGCGCTCCTTGGCTTCTTGGTAGGTAGCAACTCCGGAAGGAAATAACTCTATGGCTTCAGAGGGATAATCTGCAAGCAACTCTTGCACTTCCTTCCAACTCTCCGCTGACTGGCCTAATCCATGTAAAAATATTAGTTTCATTTAGCTCTCCTTTACTGACAGTTCATACAAACCTCTCACTGCATTACAGGCGTAAATATCTTCTGCTTGGGCAAAATCTGCCAAGGTTAAGATTTTCTCTTCTACCTCTCCTGTTTCCAGCAAATGCTGACGATAAATTCCTGGCAAGATTCCAAGTCGGATAGGCGGTGTGTAGAGTTTCCCATCGATTTTCAGAACCAAATTTCCGATAGAGGTTTCAAGAAGTTCTCCTCTTGTATTATGGTAAATCTTCTCTTGTTCCCCCAGGTTCAAATGCGGTCTGTAAGTCGTTTTAAAGTAGGTAAAGGCTTGTTGCAAATTAGCTTCTTGCAGACAAAGTTTGGCCTGACAAAAACTTGGACTGAGGGGTGTTAATACTCGGCGTTCGACTTCTATCTCTCCAGACTTGCTGAGAGAAATACGTAAGCGGTAATCTTGATTAGCATCACAAGCCTGACACTCTTCCTCTATCTTTTGTTTCAAGTTTTCTGAATCAAATGGAAAGGCAAAATACCGACTAGCTTTTCTCAGTCTTTCCAGATGTTGTTCTTCAAAGAACAAGTTCTTTTGGCTGATTTTCCCAGTTGTAATTAATTGGAAACGAGCTTGTTTACGATAGAGAACAGCTGCCTTTTGATGAACCTCGCGGTATTCAGATTCCCAAGTACTATCCCATGTAATACCTCCGCCAACTCCATAGATAGCTTGCCCCTTGTAGAGTTGAATGGTCCGAATGGCGACATTAAAAATCCGTCGTCCATTTGGAAGCAAGAGACCAATGGTTCCACAGTAGACTCCACGCGGTTGTGGCTCCAAGTCCTTTATAATTTCCATAGTCGCAATTTTAGGTGCACCCGTTATGGAACCGCAAGGAAAGAGAGAACGGAATATTTCTACAAGGTCAACCTCTGCTCTCAACCGACTCTTGATGGTCGAAGTCATCTGCCAGACAGTCGAATACTGCTCCACTTGACACAAACGCTCCACATGCTCACTTCCCACTTCAGAAATACGGTTCATATCGTTGCGCAAGAGGTCCACAATCATCATATTTTCAGAACGATTTTTGGGGTCCTGTTCCAACCAACTGGCCTGCTCCAAGTCTTCTTTGTCAGTCATGCCACGCTGAGTTGTTCCCTTCATTGGTCGCGTTGTCAACTCGCGGCCATTTTGCTCAAAAAAGAGCTCTGGGCTCATGGAAATCACTGCCATCTCATCATGTTCAACATAGGCATTGTAGCCCGCCTCCTGCTCTACTACCATACGATTGTAGATGGCAAAAGGATTGGCACTTAAGTCTTGCTTGAGTTGGACGGTGTAGTTGACCTGGTAGGTGTCCCCCTGCCGCAAATGATGATGAATCTGGACAATCGCCTTTTCATAATCCTCTGCAGACGTTACTTCCTGCCAATTTGAAGGCAAATCAACCTCATCATAAGTCAGAGGAATAAGGGAGGTCTCCACCTTATCGTGAACAGTAAAGTAAAGCAAATACTCGTCCAGTAAAGGAGATTTATGAACTGCTAATTTCTCCTCAAAAGCAGGTGCAGCCTCGTAGCTGACATAGCCCACCACATAATAGCCTTGCTCTTGGTAGCTTTCCACTTGTGCCAGCAAATCTGCCACTTCTGCTATATTTCTCGTTTTCAACTCTTTAATCGGCTGGGTAAAGGTGTATCTCTCCCCCAAAGCCCTAAAATCAATTACTGTTTTTCTATGCATACCTTAAGTATAGCACAAAAAGGCAGATTCAGACAAAGCTGATCTACCTTTTTATTATTTTCTTACTATTGATTATGCTTTAGTGAATAAATCACCAGCAAATCCATCTGATTTTTGCAAGAGTTGTTTGTAAACCTTCCATTTAAGATCTACAGTATTCTTGAAATCATTACCTTGAAGGTCTTTTTCGACCGCTGCATCAAATAAGGTCTGAAGTTGTGCGTAAGTTGAAATCTTTTGACCATCGATTTCAATTTCAACAAAACCTCTTTGGGCTTTTTCGTGTACTTCATGATACCATGCTTTCTTCCATGCTTCTAAGCTTTGGAATTTGCCGTTAGAAACTTTATTAATAATAAAGTCATCACCAAGACCTACATTACCAGCAGCTTTAGATTCTTGCTTGTATTTGTTTGATGCATAACCTAAGAACCCGTCTAGGTAACCGAAGTAACCCCACATACGGAAGGTATTATGTTTGAATGAGATTGAACCAACCGCACTCTTACTTGTATTACCACCATAAATACCTGTCATCATATTTACTACAGTATAAGCAGAATCAAATCCTTCAGTACGGTAATGACCATTTCCTGGTAATCCATGTTTCGTTGCAAAGTTTCCATCAACCAGTTGATCAATACTTGTCAGCTTCGTATTCTTTTCGTCATCATTCAAATCACGAACTAAATCCCATTGGTGTGGTTCACCAACTAAGCCATTGCGATCCGCTTTTTCGCGATATTTCTTATCGATCTTCTTGAACCACTTATCGTTTGTCCCAGTATTTTTCTTGATGACAGACTCAGCTTCTAAGTAATCAAGCATCATCATGGATTCATTGTAATTCTTCATGTAGTGATCGATTTTCTCACGACTATTTAACACATTTGGATTATAGTTGTAAATTTGATTTCCATCATTTTGACGTTCGTAAGCCATGTTTAATCCTAAGGCACCATATTCACCATTTGGATTTGAAACTGATGGTGATTGCAACATACCTTGAGCAAAGGCTTCAACGTCTGTTCCTTCACGGTGACGCCATGTTCCTAAGTAGGCCATACGGTCATTGATGTGAGTTGTTTCGTGAGTGAATGCAGATGTACCAAAATCACTAATCATGCTAGAGATGATGTAATATACGGCCTCTTGTGGTTGTGGATTTTGGAAGATATAAGCGTATGCACCCATTCCATTGTATCCGTGCCACTTATCAGTCGGACCATAGAATTCACGAATTGGAGCAAAATCGCCTTTCTTCGTATGTCCCATACGGTCAACCCATCCCAAACCTGGTACATCATGGTTATCCCAAATTGCAGATGGAACCATATTTTCACTCTTAAGAAGATTATTTCGTACATTATCTGCAGCAAGTCTTGACCAGAAGTCTAAATAATTGATTTGTTCTTGCGCACGTAAATCAACTTGCTTCTTGAACGCTTCACGTTCTTCTGCCGTATTCTTACCATATTTCTCAAATGAACTAAACGCAATGGTATTATATGTTGTAATTAAAATCATATGCGCTTTCTTCAGATTCAGAAGTGGTAGAATATAACGTCCGTGATGTCCATTATTAATTACTTCATATAATTTATGTTTCTTATTAGCGAAATCTGGATTTGATGATTGTTTCTCAACAACATAAGCGTTATCTGCAATGTTATTCTTGAACCAAGTATTCATATCTGTTTCACTAGTGAATAATTCCATGTTGTACTTCAGGAATTCGTGTAAATTAGCTTTACCAGTAGCACTTGCAAGAGCTCTGTTAAATGCATCGTGTGATTGATCACCTTTTAGGTTGTTACCATTTGATGCGAAGCTGATTAATCTATCAAGTACGTTAACGTTCTTACCGTAGAAATCCGGTTTGAAGGTCATCATATTTTTGATATTTAATCCGTCAAATTTAATTCCATAGTATTGGTTTAAGTAAGCCAGAGCTAACATGATTTTAGCTTTGTTATCTTCAACTTTTTTAATCAATGCACGTTTAGCTGCTTCGTCCGTATTTAATTGATGGTCTTCATTTTCAACTAAAGCTTTAACTAAAGCATCAAGATTATCTTTTACTTCTTTGAAGCTTTCTTCCATGTATAACATCTTAGGATTGTTATTAATCTTACGAACTTCATCTGAATCAAGTTCAACAGAAGCTAATTTAGCTTTGATATCGCTGATTAACTGTGTCCTATCTTTAACAACCATATTTGGTGTATAGACAATATCACCTAATCCTTCAATACTATATTCACGAACTTGTTGAACCTTAGATTCTTTTTGTGTAATAGCTTTAATTTCTTTCGTCTTATCAGCGTAATGAATCATAATGTGATCAGCATCTGATAAGTCGGTCACAAATTGTCCATCTTTCATACCTGTAACAGATAATACTTCAGTAGTTAGTAATTTAGAATCTGCAGGAATCTTATTACCTTGATTTACAATCCATTCTTTATTGTAGAATGGTTGAAGTTTTTCGATGTTACGATAAGCAAGTTCGCGAGATACGTCATAATCTTGAGTATCTTTATAAGTATCTGTTTTTGGTTTTACGTTATTAAGTGCATCTTCAACAAGAGGTTTAATTTCAAACTTATCAGCTGTAATTCCGAATGATTCTATTTTTTTATTTGCATCTTCTAGTCTGATTTCTTGGATTCGATTACTACGAGAACCGTTAAATGAGTGAGAACCTTCACTCACATCTTTAACAACGTAGTTTCTTTCAATCCAGTTTTTTGTGTAATATCCACCTTCTGCTTCTAAATCTCTAGAACCGTAGAATTCTTCACCGTTTTTGACTTTCATCATTGAAACTGTGTCAGCAACACGCCCCCATGTCCAGTTTTTACTAATGAAACCACCTACCTCAACAGGGTTCTTCACATCAATAGTTCCTTTAGTAACAGCGTTACGAACAGAAGCGTATTTATCAATACCATTAGGATCAGAACCATTATCTGTTCTAGCAACAAGACCACCAACACGTGCTCTATCTGCAACAATATCAGCATCTACGTATGCATGTTTAATATTACCACGCCAAAGTTCTCCGGCGATACCACCAAGATCCCAACCTTTATTACCAACACCTGTTAGTTTACCGATGAAAGCAACATTTTTAAGAAGTCCACCAGTATCTCCTTTATTTACGATACCAGCAATACCATCTTTACCAAGGATACTACCAGTTACCTTAACATTTTCAACTGTGGCATTTTTAATTACTCTTGATAGTGCGGAAATATTTTCAATCCAAGGCATATTAATATTAACATTACCTAAGTTAATGTTTTTAACTGTACCGCCTTCAACGTTATCGAATAACTGACGAGCCATATTATGAATGGTATATTGTTTACCGTCAACACTTGTTAAAGTTCCGCTAAATTTACCAGGTACATATTGTTTATTCGGAGTTGGTACATTTGCTGCATTCAAATCTGCACCAAGTTTAAAGGTACCACTTGGATTAGCTTTCATAGCCGTTACTAGGTCGTTAAAGCTATAATATACATCACCATCGTGTGCTTTTTGTTTTTCAAAGTAATGGACATACTCTTCGCTAAGTGTGTTGTCAGCATTCCGTTGAATCAAATCAGGTGCTTTGGCAGTGACTTTGTATAAAGTTTTTCCGTCTTTTTCTACTTCTTCAATCTTGTCAACAGCAAGTCTTGTTATTTTGTTATCATGAGTGGTCACTCGTAAATAAAGCGGAGCAACATCAGCTGGTTTTTCTGTCAGCAAACTAGTATCTGTTTCATTACCGTCAGCATCCACACTCATCAAGCTTGTTTCTTTGATGTTTTTGATTTCAACTTTTTTGAGGTCAATTCTTAGAGGTTCTTCTTTCAGAACTTCTTCCTCATCACCCTCACCACGGTCATAAACCATCTTCGTTTCAAGTTTATAATCTTTATAGTACTGTAGTTCTGTCACAGAAGCTGTTAGATCTTCTGGTGAAACATTCAAGGTCTTCACAATCTCATCACCTTTTTTCAGAGTTAGAGTGATAGATTTAATGGCTGCTTTACTTGGATTTTCCAAATTATAACGAATTTGAGATGATCGTTTCAAATCATTAACATCAACAAGTGACAAACTTAAGATTGGTTTTTCAAAGTTTTTAGTTCCTAATTTGACGATACGATCTTGGTCTAACTCCAGAACCTGTTCCACAATTTTAGGTGCTTCTTCAGTTTTTAAACCTTTGAGAGTTTTGTAAGTCTTGGTAACTTTTTTCTGCCCATCTTTTCCTTCTTGGACAGTAACTCTTTCACCCTTTTTCAGTTGGTCATCTTCTTTAAGAACTTCCTTAAATGGAATCTTTTCAAGACTTTCTTCCACCAGAGTTCCTTCAATTGGTTTTGTCCCACGGCTTATTTTTTTAGTGACTGGTTCTTTGACAACAGTAGTTGTTGTATTTAAAACTTGGTCAGTCTCAACACCTTCGAGAGTCTTATAAGTCGTTTTGGTAATTTTACTGCCCTTTTCTCCATCTTGAACTACAGTTTCTTCATCCGTATATTTGGTTGGATCCTCGATAATTTCTGTCTTATAGTCAATCTCAGTAGTAGTTTCTTTCGTAACCGCTCCCTCAGTTACTTTGTACTCAGGTAACTGTTCTTGTACAAGGGCTTGGCCAGTTTTACCTTCCTCTTGTGTACCTTTTACTTCGATTGGAGCTTCTGGTAAGGTTGGTTGTGTTAAAGCTTGACCTTCCTTGCCTGCCTCTTGGGTTCCTTTTGCTTCAACTGGAGCCTCTGGTAGTTCTGGTTGTGTTAGAGCTTGACCTTCTTTGCCTGCCTCTTGGGTTCCTTTTGCTTCAACTGGAGCCTCTGGTAGTTCTGGTTGTGTTAAGGCTTGACCTTCTTTGCCTGCCTCTTGCGTTCCTTTAGCTACCTGATGCGTTGGTTCAGCTTGTGGTACTGGAGTTGGGGCAGGTTGCTCTTCTTTCTTAGTTCCGACTGCAATGACTTGCGAAACAGGATTTTGAACCACTTGGTCTTCGATGACTTCTCTAACTTCTTGACCATTAACCATCGATACTTTGGTTACAATGCGACGCTGACCATTTACTCCAGCTGTGACGATACGAGTCTGTCCTTCTGCTAGATTGGTATCTGGGCTTGTGACTGTTTCAAAAGGAATATCTACCAAGCTCTCTTCCAGTCTTGACTGAGGTTTCTCAGAAACTGGTTTTTCTTGAACTACTTCTGTCTTATCAATTTCATTTGCACTTTGCTTTTCTACTGGCAACTGAGGCTTCTCAGCTGAAGCTGGCCTTGATGGATGGAGTTCTGCTTCCTTAAAGTATCCAATATACTCATAGCCATCAATGTGGATAATCCCTTCAGCCAAACCTTCATGTGTAGAAGCCGAAATAGTTTGGTTATAAGAAAGCAATTCTTTATTTTCAAACGCAAATGTGGTGAAAGGAACAAAGTTGCTTGCACCAATCGAACTAATTAATAAGACACCAAGCACCTTACCACGATGTTTTTTAGAGATTAATAAAACAGCCAAAGAAGCCGTAGCCAACCCTATACCAGCCAAGGCTAATTCTTTACTCCCTGTATAAGGAAGTTCTTGGTAGGTACTAGCTTTCTTTCGATACACTGCATAGATAATATCATCCTCTTGAAACTCCGAAGGGACTTCATGGTGAATTAAGGCTTTTTCAGACTCGGTCAATTCCTGCTCCGCCAAATAACGGTAATGAACGCTATGAGCTCCACCAACTTCATTGGCTTGTACCTTATCTACTGAAAGGGCACTTGCACCAAAAAGGAAGGCCCCGATGGCTACAGGACCAACCCCAACAGTTAACTTGCGAATGGAATATTTAGTAATTTTTTCAAGTTGTTGTTTTGTTTTTCTCATTCTTATGACTTTCTAATAGAATCTTGCGGATAGTGCGCACGCGCACCTCCAATTAATTTTGGACGACTAGCAAGAGCCGTTACATGGGCATGCCCAATTTCTCTCAAAAGAGGGCGAATCGGAACCTGAACATGCTTGACATGCATGCCAATTGCAGTGTCTCCGATATCCAATCCAGCATGAGCCTTGATAAATTCAACCTCAACTGGATCTTGCATAAACTTGAAGGCTGCCAACTGACCTGAACCTCCTGCATGAAGGGTAGGAAGGACACTAACTATTTCCAGAGCAAACTGCTCTGCAACCTGACGTTCAACAACGAGGGCCCGATTGACATGTTCACAACCTTGAACAGCTAGATGAATTCCTTTTTCCTCTAGGATATCTAGGATGGTCTTCACAATGATTTCCCCAATTTCTTGGCTGGATTCCTTACCAATCTGACCACCTATCACTTCACTAGAAGAAAGGCCCAAAACAAAGATAGATCCTTGCTTCAAATTGGCCTTTTCTAACACATCTTCTACAATCTGGCTTGTTTCTCTTTGAATGTCTTTTTCCTTCATACTTGATACCTCTTTTGTCACTATCTATCATATCGTTTTTTCTTGTTTTTAGCAAGATAGACAACCTAGAAAGCTTGCCCAATTACGCATAAAACTCCCAGAATTGACTGGGAGTTAGCTAGTTTCTATTCTATTTATGTATATTTCAACCGTCGTTCCTTTGCAAGGTGCAGAATCAATCTTCATCTGATAATCTTCTCCAAAATGAAGTTTGAGCCGTTGATTAACATTTTGCAGACCAACCCCCCCACGTTTGAGTTGACTTTGACTACTATCGCCAGCATCTTGGAAACCAACCCCATCATCCTCAATGCGGATGACTAGTCCTGAATCCTGTTTCTGAACAGAGACTCTAATATGACCCTGACCTTCTTTTTCCTTAATGCCATGGTAAAGAGCATTTTCTACTAAGGGTTGTAACACCAGCTTGGGCAAAACTAGCTTATCAAAGGCAGGATTTTCATTAATTTCGTATTCCAGCTTATCTCCATAGCGTTGTTTCTGGATAAAGAGATACTGGCGGACATGATTGATTTCGTCAGAGAGGCAAATCAAATCTTTACCCTGATTGAGCGCCAAGCGGAAGTAGGTAGCCAAGGACTTGGTCACCTGAACCACTCGCTGACTGTCCTGAAATTCAGCCATCCAGATGATAGTGTCCAAGGTGTTATAGAGGAAATGCGGATTAATCTGGCTTGACAAGGCTTGAAGTTCATACTGACGGGTTGTTTCTTCCTGCTTGCGAATAGCTACCATCAACTGATCAATCTGATCCAACATGGCATTGAACTGATGAGACACTTCTCTCAGTTCATAGGCACCAGCTTCCTTGGCACGAAGATTCTGATTACCAGAAGCAATCTCCAGCATGGTTTCTCTCAAGTCATTCAGAGGAGCAATCCAGCGTTTAAGACTAAGCCACACCAAGAAGAGACAGGCAAGAAGAGAGGTGACACTAGCACCAAGCAAGGTCCACAAAAGTTGACTCCGAACCTGGTCTAACTTCTCCAACGAAGACACGCCAAGCACCGTCCAATCAGTTCCTGCAATCTTTTCCTGACTGACGTAGGATTGGTGGTCTAGCGTATAGCCCTGCCCTGTCTCAATGTAGGGTTTCATAGCCTCCATTTCGCTAGACGAACTATAAACTGTGTGTTGAGGATGGTAAACAAATTCATGGTTTTCATTGATAATAAAGGCAAAGCCCTGCTGACCCAACTGAAGCTGGTTGAGATAGGCTTCCAGAGTTTCGTAGGAAATATCCAAACGAAGCACGCCCAGATTGGCTCCCTTTGCATCAACAAGTTCCTGAGTGACAGAAATGACCCATTGACTGTCCGATTTACGAGCCGGAGTCAAAATAGGCATGGCTCCCTGATGAATGGCCTTTTGGTACCAATCCTCAGCCATCATATCAGAGGAAGTTTTCATCTGCACACTGTCATCTGTAGAAATGACTTGACCGGATTTAGTCACCAGCACAACAGTTTTCAAGTCTTGGTCTGATTTTAAGATGGTCAAAAATAGATCTCGAATTCCCTTGACCTTGTCTTGACTGGGATTCTCAGCATAGGTCAGGACATCTGCCTGCTGGGTCAAACTAGTCGAGGTGGTTTCTAATTTTTTGATATAAGACTGGATAAAGTGGCTAGTTTGGCTGATAGTCGTCTGGCTATTGCCCTCAATGCTAGCCTCAATGGCTGATGAACTAGATTGATAGTAGAAAGTCCCAACCAGAGCTAGGAGAATGAGAAAGACCAGAAAGATGGAAATAACCATTCTGACTAGGAGAGAAGAACGTTTCATCGACCTTCCCCCTTCTTAAACTGACGAGGGGTCACACCCGCAATCTGCTTAAAGCGTTGGGTAAAGTAGTTCATATCTTCAAAACCAACCTTCTCTGCGATCTCGTAAATCTTCAGATCTGTAGTTAAAAGCAAGAGCTTGGCTTGTTTGACACGTTCTCTCACCAAATAATCCTGAAAAGGTAGGCCCAACTCTTTCTTAATCAAGGAACTCAGATAAGTTGGACTAAAGCCCAAGTCACTGGCCAAAGACTTTAAACTAAATTGGCTATCAGCCAGATGGGACTGGATTTTCTGGGCCATATTTCCCTCAAACTTATCGGTCAATAAATCTTGTAATTGCTCTTCCTTTTCTTCCTTATCCAACTTTTGCTTGATTTTCCCCAACATTTCCTCAATATCCTGACGAGAAAAGGGCTTGAGCAGATAATCGTCCACACCTAGTTTGACAGCAGACAAAGCATAATCAAAATCATCGTAACCTGTTAAAAAGACCAAATGCACCTGAGGATAGGTTTCTCGGACCAGACTGGCTAACTGGATGCCATTTAGCTGAGGCATGTTGATATCGGTTAGAATGATATCCGGCACCTGCTTTTGTATCAATTCCCAAGCCTGTCTTCCATTTTCAGCTTGACCGATAATTTCCATATCGTAGGCCGCTACATTGACCAGCTTGGTCAAGCCTTGTCTTACCAGATATTCATCCTCTACGATTAAGATTGTGTAGGTCATGCTTCTCTCCTTTGTCACTTACTAGTATCAGTATAGCAAAATTCTCCGCTAACTGCTTAGGAAAGCCCTCTTAATCAACATAATCTAGTAAATAAGCGTAGCCTTTTTCTTCCATTTGGTCTTTGGGAATAAAGCGGATAGAGAGACTATTAATACAGTAGCGCAAGCCACCCTTGTCCTGTGGTCCGTCCGTAAAAACATGGCCAAGGTGTGAATCTCCCACTCGGCTCCGCACTTCCATGCGTGTCATATTGTAGGACTTATCTTCCTTGTAGGTGGCAACATCTGGACTGATGGGTTGGGTAAAACTAGGCCAACCACAACCAGACTCAAACTTGTCCTTTGATGAAAAGAGGGGTTCGCCAGTTGCCACATCCACATAGATACCGGATTCAAATTTATCCCAGTAGCGGTTTGAAAAAGCTCGTTCTGTTTGATTTTTCTGGGTAACTGCATACTCCTCAGGTGACAAGGTCTTTTTCAATTCCTCATCGCTTGGTTTGGGATATTTGCTGGCATCGATGACGGGGTAGGCCGCCTGATTAACATTGATATGGCAGTAGCCATTTGGATTTTTCTTGAGATAGTCTTGGTGGTAATCCTCAGCCACCACAAAATTCTTCAAGGTTTCCTTTTCAACTGCTAAAGGTTGATCGTATTTCTTAGCCACCTCATCAAAGACTTGGTTAATCACCTCTAAATCCTTGTCATCTGTGTAATAAACACCAGTACGGTACTGGGTTCCCACATCATTTCCTTGTTTATTTTTGCTGGTTGGATTGATAATGCGGAAATAATGAAGCAGGATTTCCTTGAGAGAAATTTGATTGGCATCATAAGTAACATGGACAGTTTCCGCATGTCCTGTTTGGTTAATCAACTCGTACTTGGTTGTTTCCCCTCTACCATTTGCATAGCCTGATACGGCATCTGTCACCCCGGCAACGCGTGAGAAGTATTCCTCCACTCCCCAGAAACATCCCCCAGCTAGATAAATTTCGTGCAAGTCTGCATCTTTACTAACTTCTGTTTTTTTCACTGTTTTTCCTCCTTGGCTAACTGATGCTTTCTCAATTTGCGAGCTATCTGTCTGCCCTGCATTTCGCATCAATAGAAAATAGAAACCGGTTATGGCTAGGAAAAAGATTCCTGCCAAGACAAACAATTTTACTTTATCATTCATGACCTTTCTCTACCCCATTTCTTTCAATGTTTTTAAAATCATATCCTTATCCATAAAACCTGGTTGCGTCTTGACCAGTTTTCCTTCCTTGTCTATAAAGGCTTGAGTTGGGTAAGAACGGACACCATAACTTTCCAACAGTTTTCCTGATGAGTCAATTAGAACTGGGAAATTTTTATAATCCAAGCCCTTGTACCAGTTCTTAAAGTCTGCTTCTGCTTGTTCACCTTTGTGTCCAGGAGAGACCACTGTCAAGACAACATAGTCATCTCCAGCATCTTTAGCGATTTCATCCGTATCTGGAAGACTGGCTAGACAGATGGAACACCAAGAAGCCCAGAATTTAAGATAGACTGTCTTACCCTTATAATCAGATAAACGATAAGTCTTGCCATCTACTCCCGTCAGTTCAAAATCAGCAACTGCCTGACCTTTACTCGCAGTTTGTGAACTGACTTGTTCTGTTTTTGTTTGCTCCTTCATAGTAGCTTCGTCTGACATAGTTTTAGCCGAACAAGCTGCCAAGCAACAGATTGAGCCTACTCCAAGGAGACATGTTTGCCATTTTTTCATTTCTTCTTCCTCTCTATTCAAATAATGTAGTCAAAATAGAAGCATTTCCCAAAAGCACCAAGATTCCCATCACGATAATGAGGAAACCACCCACTTTTTTGAGGGTTACGAGGTAGGGATGAAGTTTTCGGAAATGTTTCAAAACATAGCTGGAGGCAAGAGCTAGAACCAAAAATGGTAGCGCTAGACCCAGCGTATAGATTAACATGAGACCAGCTCCCTGCCAAGCACCTGAGCCACCTGAAGCCGCCAAGGCTAAAACAGAGCCCAGAACCGGTCCCACACATGGCGTCCAAGCAAAACTAAAGGTCAGCCCCAGTAAAAATGCCTGACTATAGCCCTTACCCTTTTGCCCCTGTCTCTTTAATTGTAGCCTTCTTTCCTTGTAGAGTCCCTGAAAATGTAAGACTTCCATCTGGTGCAAGCCTAAAAGAATGATAACCGCACCCGTCACATACTGAAACCAAGAAGCATACAGCAAATTGCCTAAAAAACCAGCTCCATAGCCCAGTAAGATAAAGATAAAAGAAATACCCGCTATAAAGGCCAGAGTTCGCAATAAACTGACAACTGAGATTGAAAATTTGCCACTAGAAGCCTGAGCACCATCTTTGTCATCCAACAAGACCCCTGCATAGACTGGTAACAAGGGTAAAATACAAGGAGAAAAGAAGGAAAGAATTCCAGCAAGAAAAACACTGATAAAAAAGATTATATTATCCATTGCCTTCCTCCATTCTTTGATTTGATAGGACTATTATAGCCCCAAAACTCAAGAAAAAACAGGGACAATGATAGGAAAAAATAGGAATTTAATCAGGTTATGTATAAAATGTTGCAAAAAAAGCCAGACAAAGTCTGACTTTGATGGAAACAGAAAAGAAAATTCACTAGTCTTCCCTACTTATCTGATAATAAATAAGGTCCGCAAGATAGCCTTTTCTCTCTACACCATTGGTAATAGTCTTTAGATAGGACATTCCAGCCTTCTCCATGACACGACCAGAAGCTGGGTTGAGACTGGCATAACGTGCCTTGACTTTTTGAAAGCCTACTTGAGTAAAACAGAAGTCCAAGACAGCTTTCAAGGCTTCTGTCATAATCCCATATCCCCAGTAAGCCTTGCCAAGCACATAGCCTATTTCACAAGAAGAATCGTTCTCATCTATTGCAACAATGCTGATATCTCCAATCACTTGCTCTGGGTTGTCTTTCAGGCAAATGGCCCATTTGTAATAGTTGGGATTTGCATAGGAGGCAACCCAATTACGAATCGAATTTCGAGTCACCTCGACATCAGAGTGGGGATCCCAAGTGACGTAGGTTAGATTCTCAGCAGAGGAAGCCCAATTTTGAAACATGGCTTCTGCATCACTCTCCACAAATCTTCGCAAGATTAAACGATCTGTCTGTAATGTTTGCATACCGATTGCTTTCATGACGCTACCTCGCTTTCTGATAGATGATTCTCTGTCCAATCTCCTTTGAAATTTGCTTTACTTTTGAATTTCAAGGTAATAAGCTAAAAAGGTCTACTGGACCTTCCTCGCTTACCTGTTTCCATACTCGGGGTAAAAAGGTCCCCTGGAGGTTTTTCTTGCATTTTAATTTCAGGGAAAGAAGCTAAAAAGGTCCCCCGGACCTTCCTCGTTTTCTTATTTCTAAACTCAGGGTAAAAAGACTAAACTCAGTAACAACTAAAAAACAAGTTTTTAATCTAATCCCTTGACGCAGTCGCTGTCTGGTTTGAAATGCGCTCTAGCAAGCTTTTTCAAACCTAGTCATCGTTGCGGGGGTGAGACGACGAAATCGAACTCGGTGAGTTACCGAACCTTCTCTCACTTTCTTATTTCAAGGTGAGAGGCTAAAAACCTCCAGTGGAGGTTTTCACTCCCAAAAGTCATCAAATACGGTGATTGGTAGGTGGCGTTTGTGTTGGCCTTTGTGCCACCAGTTTTCGATTCTTGCTTGGGCTTCTTGGCTGATTGTTTTGCCTTCTAGGTAATCGTCAATCTCTTCATAAGTAACTCCGAGGGCCACTTCGTCAGCTAGGCCTGGTTTGTCTTCTTCTAGGTCTGCAGTTGGGATCTTTTCATAAAGGGCTGGATCTGCACCAAGTTCCTTCAAGAGTTGTTTTCCTTGACGCTTATTGAGGCGATAAAGAGGGAGAATATCTGCACCACCGTCACCAAACTTGGTAAAGAAACCTGTGATATTTTCCGCGGCGTGGTCTGTTCCAATGACCGCTCCGCTATGGGCACCAGCAAGGGCATACTGAGCAATCATACGGCAACGAGCCTTGATATTGCCCTTGTTGAAGTCTGAGACAGGACTACCTGTCGCTTCAACTGCGGCTGTCATGGCATCAGCTGATTCCTTAATATTCACAACCAAGCTGACATCTGGCTGGATGAAGGCTAGGGCTTTTTGAGCATCTGCTTCATCGGCTTGTACTCCATAAGGCAGGCGGACAGCGATAAATTTGTAGCTATCATTCCCTGTCTCTGCTCGCAGTTCTTCCATGGCCAGTTGAGCCAATCGTCCTGCCAAAGTCGAGTCCTGCCCTCCAGAAATCCCTAGTACAAAGGTTTTTAGGAAGGGATGTTTTTTCAGGTATCTCTTTAAGAAATCAATGGAACGACGGATTTCTTCTTGGGCATCAATCACTGGTTTTACGCCCAATTCTTGGATAATCGTTTCTTGCAAACTCATTCTTCTTCTCCTTCACCGAGGGCTTCCTTGCGCATTTTGTCAATCAAGTCCATCTTGTCTTGCCATACATCACGCGCCAAATCCACTGGATAATGCTGAGGATTGAGCACGCGCTTGTATTCATCCCAAAGCTTGTCAAATTCCTTACGAGCATAATCCTGAATCTCAGTCAAGCTAGGCAGGTTGTAAATCAATTTTCCGTCTTTGAAGATATCCACTAAGAGAGGAACAGCGTCAAAATTACGAACCGTCTTCTTGATGTAAGTATAGGTCGGATGGAACATCTTGATTTCTGTCATGCTGGAAACATCAACACCATCATAGGTTATGTAGTCGCCTTCTGACTTGCCTTTTTCACGACTGGTAATGCGCCACACCTGCTTCTTACCTGGTGTAGACACTTTTTCAGCATTATTTGACAGCTTGATAGTATTGCGCATCTGGCCATTTTCATCTTCGATTGCAACAATCTTATAAACTGCCCCAAGAGCTGGCTGGTCATAAGCTGTAATCAACTTGGTACCCACACCCCAGACATCAATCTTGGCCTTTTGCATCTTGAGGTTGAGGATAGTATTTTCGTCCAAATCATTAGAAGCATAAATCTTAGCCTCTGTAAATCCAGCCTCGTCCAGTTGCTGACGAACTTTCTTGGAAATGTAGGCAATATCCCCAGAGTCAATCCGCACACCCATAAAGTTAATCTGGTCACCCAGCTCACGCGCCACCTGAATGGCAGCTGGTACACCGATGCGAAGGGTATCATAGGTATCCACAAGAAAGACACAATTTTTGTGGGTCGCAGCGTAAGCCTTGAAAGCTTCATAGTCATTGCCATAAACCTGTACTAAGGCATGGGCGTGAGTCCCCAAGACAGGAATGTCAAAGAGTTTACCAGCACGCACGTTGCTGGTTCCATTGGCACCACCAATCACCGCTGCGCGTGTTCCCCAGATAGCCGCATCCATTTCTTGCGCCCGACGTGTCCCAAACTCCATCAAGGGTTCATCTTCAATGACTGAACGAATACGAGCTGCCTTAGTCGCCACTAATGTCTGGTAGTTGACGATGTTCAAAAGAGCCGTTTCGACCAACTGGCATTGGGCTAAAGGGCCTTCAACTTGCACAATCGGTTCATTAGCAAAAACCAAATCCCCTTCTTGGGCAGAACGAACGGTCAACTCCAACTTGAAATTGCGAAGGTAGTCCAAGAAATCCCCATGATAGCCTAGTGATTCCAAATAGGCAATATCACTATCTGAAAAACGCAAATCTTCAAGATAGCTCACAATTCTTTCTAAACCTGCAAAAACTGCATAACCGTTCTTAAAAGGCTGTTGTCGGAAATAAACCTCAAAAACCGCCTTTTTATTGTGAATTCCTTGGTCAAAGTAAACCTGCATCATGTTGATCTGGTACAAGTCCGTGTGCAATGTCAAACTATCATCTGGATACATACTTTTCCTACTTCCTTAACTAGAAACCCATGAAAACTTTCAAAAACTTTCATGTATTCCAATAAATTAGTACTATTATATCACATTTTAGCCGGATTGAGAAAAGAGTAACAAGCTATTCACCACTCTCCAGTTCATCCATATCTTGTTCAAATTTTTTCTGAGCCCATTCGCCATAGCTCTTCAGACCGAGATTGCCTATAAAAACCCAAGGAAGGTAAATGACATAAGTAATCGCCCAAGCAGACAGGTATTTAATGTTCAAAGGATTGTGCTGATAAATTTCTATGTTGAATTGATAATTCTGCAACATCAAAAGAGCCGTAATAGCCAAGGTTAGGAAAAAACAACCCAAAATCGTAAAATGAAAACGACTATAGTAGGTCACTCCCAGATAACGGGCACGATTGAAAAAGAAGAAAATTCCTACTATCAGAGTATAGACTAGAAAATTCGGATTAAAAAGAGAGGGAGCTAATACAGCCACCAAATAGCTTAGAAGCACAAGCCCAATGAAGAGGGTAAAGGATTCCGCTCCAGCTTTATTGATTAGTTGTTCTTCTCTTTCATCAAGTAATTGATAATGAATGAATTTATTTACCATCTTCTTCCTCCCAAAATAGTTGGTCTAGGGTTTTCCCTAAACATCTGCAAATGGACTGGCAGAGCGAGAGACTGGGATTATATTTTCCCGCCTCTATCAAACCAATAGTCTGGCGCGTCACCCCGACAGCATCTGCTAGTTGACCTTGAGTTAAATCAAGCTCTACCCGAGCTAATTTTAATTTTAAATTTTTAGCCACCTGCGTCCTCCTTATAGTTTTAATACTCATCTACTCTTAAAAAATCCAAAACTAACACAAGCTGTCAGCTATTTATTATAACCTCATTAATTAGCACTCCAATATTATCTTCAACCTAAAATCAGTATGTTGGATTGTTTGAAATAAACTTCCTAGTTTACTCTTTTATTTTTGTTTAGTATTAGCTTTAGTAGAATCTTTTAAACGAGTTTTTATTGCTTGTACTTCTTGTTTAGTTTAGTTGGTTTCATATTACTATTATATAATGCTTTTGGAAATGAGTCTAGTATAAGTCAAAAACGTGGTGAACAGCAAGAGAAGGAGCATACCAAGATGACTGATTTTTTGCTGGTTTTAAGTATGCAAAATAATACTAAACGAAACTAAATGAATACTTCTTGCTTTTCTTGAGAGTGAAAAAGTACAATAAAATGATTGTAGTGATTACCACAAGATACTGACTAATAGACATCGTATTTGAAGCCACAAATACAGGTAAAGAATAAAAAGGAAGAAGTTCAATTGCTTTGATAAACAAATCATTACTAGTATTCATCATAATCGTATTTAATATATTAGGGATAAAGAGTAGTAAAGCAACTAAAATACCAAATATCAAGCCACTTTTCAATTTGTATAAATAGAAAATGTAAGATAATAGAAAATAAAATAGGACTAACAAAATTGTATTGACTACAATAGCTACTATAAAATCTAATCCTAAATCACCTGGAACACCCAATTTACATACGATGACTAGTAGCACAATGCCATTCAAAGCATAAATAATAGAAACTGAGATGGCATATAGAAAATTAGACAAGACGTAAATCATCCGATTTTTCTTTTGATTATAAAATAAACTGATCGTATTGTTAGAAAAATCCCTGCTAATAATTCGGTTAGCATGTATAACAGCCATTAACATACCGAGCATAGCATAAAAATTTGAAATATGCTTAATACCAAGTGATGTCCCTTGAGTCTTTAGAATAAAGAATGTAACCAGTATCGGCGGTATAAACGAGATAATCAATCCGAGATATATTACGCCTGATGAATATAAATCTCTTATATTTTCCTTAAGAAAATTCAATTTATTTAATTTCATGATTATAACCTTCCTTTATTTTGAACGATTTAGATAAATATCTTTAAGCGTCTCTTTTTTAGTTTCAAAATCAACTACTTTAATAGAGTTTTCGTTAAAAAATTTAAAAAGCTCACTACTTTGAATATTCCCAGACATAGTAATTTTCAGTCCCTCTTCCTGAACAATATCCCCAAATTCTTGTTTGGTAAGGAAAATGTCTTTATCTGTAGCTGATGAAAAAGCTATCTCAAACAAGCAATTATGTCTATCTTTTCCTACTTTTTGGAATGTCAAAAGCCCGTTCTCCAAGAAAAGGACCCTCTCACAAATTTCTTCAATATCTTCTAATTTATGACTCGATATTAAAATTCCCACATTTTCATGTAAAGCTAAGTTTTTTAGAACTGCTAAAACTATTTGTGATGATTCAATATCTAAACCATTAGTCGGTTCATCTAAAATCAATATATCAGGTTCCGTAACGAGAGTTAGAAGCAAAGCTAATTTTTGTTTTGTACCTAAAGAATAGGTCTTTACTTTTTTATTAATAGACTGAGTCAAATCTAACTCTTGGATCAAACTTCCAAATCTTTCTTTATTGTAGTCAACACCATATAAATTTGACAAATATTTTAAATTCTCTAAACCTGTTTTAGATAAAAATAATTTTGGTTCTTCGATTAAATACCCAACATTATCACTACTTATAATATTCCCTGAAGTCGGTTGATTATTCTGAACAAGAATTTTCATCAATGTACTCTTGCCAACTCCGTTTCTCCCTACTAGACCAACAATTTCACCCTTATTAAGTGCAAAATTTATATCTTTGAGAATGATTGAATGAGCATAATGCTTACTTACATTTATAACTTCCATTTTTTATTCCTCCATTAACATTCTTGGTTTTCTCTTTGATTCTCATTAATTTTAAAAAGTTGCGCCTCTTTTTAACAACATTATATCATATATCTAACTTAATGCAATATATAAATGTCATTTTGTAAAATTTTATTAACAAAAAACTCTCTACCACCTAAATGATAGAGAGTTTTCTGCTTATTCAATTTTCTCAAAACATCTACAGCATCGTAGGATTTCACATCTAATGTCTTAGCTACGACTGTATTGTCCTCAATATCGTCTAGAAAGACACAATTTGTAGATTATAACTGCTACTTATCGATAGTTACTCATATCCATTAGTCCGCCTCCATACTTATGTGTGATTTTCTATTTGTATTATACCTTCATATTCACCTTACAAATCCTTTTGGTAATAATATCTTTGCCCAATGTAGGGATAGTCTTGTAAAGTAAAGACTTCCTTGTAGCCATGCCTTTTATAAAAATCAGGAGCTTGAAACTGGTAAGTATTGACAAAAGCAAAACGACAGTTTCGATTCTTAGCTTCAGTTTCTGCTTGCTGCAATAGTTTTGAACCGATTCCTTGCCCTCGCAGTTCCTCTTTTACAAACAAATACTCAATTTCCAACCAATTTCCAAAAGTCTCTGCTATCAAACCTGCCAGAAGATTGCCCTCTTCATCTTCGACATAAAGATTAAGTGGCTCACTTTCAGCTTCTTCTCGTTTTGAACGGTTATAAACACGAATCAGATTCCCTATTTCTTGTGATTTATGGGATTCCTTATTTTCCAATCTAAAGTACATCTAAATCTCCTTAAATACTGTTACAGCTTGATTATAGTCTTATTTCAATAGACTGTCAAACTAGCAAAAACTCACCAACCTGAGTTGATGAGTTTCAAATCTATTTTCTAAATTTCCACTGGCTATAAATCCCGAAACCGATAATCCAGATAGCTGATCCGATTGCTCCTACAAATGTAGACTCTTGTAAAAAGAGGGTTACGAAGACAAAGGCAAAGAAGAGCATGGTTAAAGGATTTAGGAAACGATAATGGGGCATGAGATAGCCATCCGCCATAAAGTCTGGTGACTTGCGGTATTTAAGGTGAGCCACCATAATCAAGATATAAATGGCAATATAAACACCTGATGATGATGCCGTAATCAAGGCAAAGGCATCTGAAACACCTGGCAAGACATTAATAAAGGCTGCTAGGGCAATCAAGATTGCTGAAGCGATGATAGCATTTTGTGGCACGTTATGACGAGAAAGGGTATCTGCCTTGATTGCTTTTAGGAATGGATTTGGCGAATCATGGGCAATCTGATACAAGTGACGACCTGTTGAATAAAGGGTTGAGTTAAGAGCAGATGCCGCTGATGTCAAAACAACGAAGTTAATCAAGGCTGCTGCCCACTTGATACCGGCCAATTCAAATACTGTAACAAAGGGAGAATCAGCCGATGCAAGCTCACGCCACGGAATGATAGCCATGATGGCTAAGAGAGCTCCTCCATAGAAAAAGGCAATACGTAATGGAATTTCCTTAACAGCTTTTGGCAGTACCTGGCGTGGATTTTTTGTTTCAGAAGTCGTTACCCCAATAAACTCAATCATGAGGTAGGCAAAGAACACCATCTGGAAGGCCATGACAAAGTTTACTCCACCATTTGGGAATAGGGAGAAATTATCGGTGATATTAGCCAAACTTGCTACTCCATGTGGTGTCTTAAAGCCTGTCAAGACCATAAAGACTCCTGTGGCAATCATAGCTAAAATAGCCACAATCTTGACCATAGCAAACCAAAACTCAACTTCCCCAAAGAGCTTCACCGCAATCAGATTTACTAAGGCTAGAATAGTCAAAAATCCAATCTCAATCATCCAACTTGGCCAGCTAGGGAACCAAAACTGAACATAGTGAGAGATAGCAGTGATTTCCGCCATACCGATAAAGACAACGGATAACCAGTAAGACCAAACTGAGAAATAACCCCAGCCCTTACCTAAATGGCGCGTGATAAAGTTGATAAAGGTATGTTGCTCAGGATCCTGATAAAGCATTTCCCCAACCGCACGCATCATGAGGAACATAAAAGCCCCAGTAATCATATAAATCAGTACAATGGAAGGACCTGTTAGGCTGATAGAGCGACCTGCTCCCAAAAAGAGTCCTGTTCCGATTGTTCCTGCAATGGCCATAACCTGCACGTGACGATTGGTCAGACCACGCTCCATCTTATTTTTTTTCTTCTTTGAACTCATATCGTCTCCAATTCAATTTAAAATGGAAAAAGGAGTGAGTGAAGCGCACAGCCTCCCCACTCCTTTTCTGTTTTTAGGCTGTTTTTTCAACCTTCAAGATTTTTACATCATAGCTACCAACAGGTGTTTCAATGGTTGCTGTGTCACCTGTTTTCTTACCAATCAAGGCTTGTCCAATTGGGCTTTCATTTGAGACTTTACCTGCAAAGGCATCCGCACCGGCTGAACCTACGATAATATAAACTTCTTCTTCGTCCTCACCAATTTCTTGGATAGTGACTGTTTTACCAATCGCTACTTCATCATCTGCAACTGAGTCACTATTGACGATTTCAGCATAACGGATTTTTGTTTCCAAGCTAGAGATTTGTCCTTCAACAAAAGCTTGTTCATCCTTAGCTGCTTCGTATTCACTGTTTTCTGAAAGGTCACCGTATGAACGGGCAATCTTAATGCGTTCTACCACTTCTGGTCGGCGAACCAATTTCAATTCTTCTAATTCTTTTTCAAGTTTTTCCTTTTCCGCAAGGGTCATAGGATATGTTTTTTCTGCCATTTTTCTCAACTTTCCTTCGATAATATTGAATCTCTATCTGAGATTCTCATTTTTGTAGTCTTAGTTTGAACTACTATTTTGAGTAAGTTTGCTATTGACGTGCTCAGCTACATTTCGATCATGTTCTTCCTGTGTCACTGCGTAATAGACTTTACCATCTGTAACATTGGCTACAAAGTAGAGGTTCTCACTCTTAGTTTGGTTGATACTTGCCTCAATCGCGTCCTGACTTGGACTATCCACTGGACCAGGCATCAAACCAGGTTTTGTATAAACATTGTATGGTGAATTAATTGATGTATCAATTCCAGCGTCATCTGCTAGGCTGATATTTTGACCAAGTTTCCCTTGGGCATACAAGATTGCAATATTGCTTTGAAGTGGCATTCCAAGGTTCAAACGATTGTAGAAAACACCTGCAATCAACTTACGGTCTTCAGTCTTAGCACCTTCTTTTTCAACAAGTGAAGCAATTGTTAGCAATTCATTGACTGTCAAGTTTTTAGACTTGATTGCACTATAGTGCGGAGTCAAGGTCTTATCCATAGCTGCCAGCATCTCATCAATCAAACTTTCAATAGTCGTGCTTTCCTTGATAGAGTAGGTCGCTGGGAAAAGATAACCTTCCAAACGGTAACGAGCTCCACTTTCTTTCGTTGGCAAGCTTTCGAGTAGGTTTGGATATTTAGCAACTTCTTGACTGATAAAGTTGTCATCTTGCACTTTAGCCAAGAACGTTTCCGCTGTCAAAGGTTCTTTAAATTCACCTTGTAATTGGCCTACAGCTTGGGCAATTTGATCAATCGTATATCCTTCTGGAATTGTCAAGTTTGCAAGAGATGGAGCCTGAGGTTCAGGTGTACCACCTTTTTGCAGTTCCTTAATGATGTCCTCTGTACTCATGCTCTTTTGCAAATTGTAATATCCAGCCTTCAAATCTGAATAATTCTTATATTTTGCATAGAAAGCAAAAATCACACCGTGTTTAATCACACCAGAATGCTCAAGAGTTGATCCGATTTCTTGGACATTGGCTCCTTCTGGAATTTGAACAGTCACATATTCCTTAGAATTTGCATCAACAGGTAGCAAGGATGACTGAACATACTGATAACCGAAGTAACCACCTGCCGAAATCAAGGCTAGGAAAATCAGTAGAGAAATGAAGAATGCCTTCAAATGTGATTTTTTATTCTTAACTGGTTTAACTGTCTCACGGCGACTACGTCTAGGAACTGAACCTAGGCTATCTGCCGATTCAGCTAACTCAGATAGCTCATTATCCACTGCAGGAGTACTAACTTCTTCCTGTTGTCTACTTGTTTTATACGACACCGCAACCTTTGTTGGAATCTCGTTAAATTCTTTGTCTTCGTTAAGTTTTACAGGTTCTACTTTTGGTTGAACTGGCTCGAAAACAGGTTCTACTGGTTCAACTACCGCTTCAATTTTAGGTTCTGCAACTTCTTCATTTCCTGCAATTTCATCCGAAATATTATTAGAACGTGATGGAACACCAGGAGCATTCTTTAATATTTGATCCACAACAGAAAGAGAATTAGCCATCAACTCTTCTGCTGAAGGTTCATGTTCCTGAGTTGAAGGATCTACTGAATCTTCTTGAGATAAAGGAGTTTCAAAACTTGTAATCTCGTTTTCTTGCTCACTTCTATCTTGTTTTTTTACTCTCTCTAAATCACGTAAAATTTGCTCTTTAAAGCTTAATTTTTCGTCTTCTCTTGTTTTTTCACTCAAAAGTTTATCCTCCTCGTTGACAATCCATAATATTATATCTTAAAAACGAAAGAAAAGCAACCTAGCATGCTTTTCTCGCTTATTTTTTAGCTTCCCAGACCATATCATACCAGGTTTCCCCTGCAAAGGTTGACTGAGACCGGCCTTCATTGACAAATCCATGTTTTTCGTAGTAGGCGATGAGATAGTCATGACAGGTTAGGTTAATACCTTCTCTTTCGTGTTCAAGAGCCAACTCTTTCAAGGCTGTTAATAATTTTTGACCAAGTCCAAGGCCCTGTGCTTCCTTGGCAATAGAAAGACAGGTCACAGAGATATAACCACTCGGCTCATGACTATAATCTTCTATCTCTTCTGTAAAAGACTGATCTTGCAGATGGCGGTATGGTCCAACTGGCCCTTCTATATACCCCATGATTCTGCCTTCTTTTTCTGCAACCAGAAAAGAGGTCTGAATTTTTCGCAAATGAGCTTCAAAAACCGAGCGAGGAATGGCTTCTTCAAGTGAGAAATTTTCTAGTTCAATCTCAACGATACGATCTAAATCTTCTAATCTTGCTTTCCTGATTTTCATTGTGCCTCCAGATAAAAGGGATTAAACCAAATCATACTAAAACCCTGGCTAGTTGCATAAAGCGAAGTTTCTTCATCAATAAAACCGTTCATTTCAAAATAGGATAGCAACTCATCAGGACTCTTCAAACGAATAGCTTTGTAATCCTGCTTAACTGCCACATCTTTCAAAGCCGCAAGAAGAAGCGTTCCCAAGCCCTGTCTCTGATGGTCAGCCTCAATGACTAAAGAATGCATTTCTAGACATTGCGGATTGTGGGGCTGAGGACCACTTAGAACATAGCCCAGAAGCTGATTTTCATCCCTAGCTAGAAGAAAGGTATCCGCATACTTACGGATACTTTCTTCTAAAATATGGGAAGGTTGCTGCTTTTCAGCTGGAAAAGATGAAGCCTGAAGTTCCTCTATCTCAGCCAAATCAGACTTACTTGCCTGAATGATCTTAATTGGAATTTCCATGGGAAAATCCTATTGAACATTGCTTGTCAAGTTAGACAAGAGTCGCTCAAATGAGTATTCATAGGTTTGGATATCTCCTGCTCCCATAAAGACATAGACAGCATTATCATGGTCTAGGAGTGGAGAAACATTTTCAACAGTGATCACTTGGTGTTTCTTGTTGATTTTATTGGCTAGATCTTCTACCTTAACATCACCATGGTCTACTTCACGAGCAGATCCATAAATTTGCGCTAGATAAACTGCATCCGCTTGGTTCAAAGCGTGGGCAAATTCGTCCAACAAGGCAATGGTTCTTGTAAAAGTATGCGGTTGGAAGACTGCAACAATTTCCTTGCTTGGGTATTTCTGACGAGCCGCATCCAAGGTTGCAATAATTTCTGTTGGATGGTGGGCAAAGTCATCGATAATCACCGTGTCATTGACAATTTTCTCAGTGAAACGACGCTTAACACCGGCAAAAGTTTTCAAGTGTTCACGCACCAAGTTCAAATCAAATCCTGCTGTGTAAAGAAGACCAATAACGGCTGTCGCATTCATGATATTGTGACGACCAAAGGTTGGAATATGGAATTGCCCCAAGTCTTGTCCACGGAAATGAACTGTGAAGGTTGAACCAGTTGTTGAACGAAGAAGATCACTAGCGACAAAGTCATTACCTTCTGCTTCAAAACCATAATAATAAATTGGTGCATCAGACGTAATCTTACGCAATTCAGCATCCTCACCGTAGATAAACAAACCTTTGGTAATTTGTTTAGCATAGTCGTTAAAGGCATTGAAAACATCCTCTAGACTTGTGAAATAGTCTGGATGGTCAAAGTCAATGTTAGTGATGATAGAATATTCTGGGTGGTAAGGCATGAAGTGGCGCTCATATTCGTCAGATTCGAAGACAAAATATTTAGCATTGGCTGAACCACGACCGGTCCCATCTCCAATCAAGAAGCTAGTATCTGTGATATGAGACAAGACATGAGACAACATACCTGTAGTTGAAGTTTTTCCATGTGCTCCAGCAACTCCCATGCTAACAAAGTCGCGCATAAAGCTACCTAGGAACTCATGGTAACGTTTGTAGCTAATGCCATTTTGGTCCGCATAGGCAATTTCGACGTTGTTATCTGGACGAAAGGCATTTCCAGCGATAATTTCCATATCTCCATCTAGATTCTTTTCATCAAAAGGAAGAATAATGATTCCTGCCTGCTCAAGACCACGTTGAGTAAAGTAGTACTTTTCAACATCTGATCCCTGTACCTTATGCCCCATTTGGTGCAGCATCAAGGCTAAGGCACTCATACCTGATCCCTTAATTCCGATAAAATGATATGTCTTTGACATGTTTTCTCCCCTATTCCGTAATTCTTGTCAGATTCAACTCTTGGGCCACCTGACGTTCTTGTTCTTTTTGTTGATTCTTTTTATTGTAGATTTGGCTCTTCTTCAGAAAATCATAGTTGTTTTTCTTTGGACCTGAAGTTTCTTTTGGCTCAGATTGAGTCGAAATATTGCTCACTTCTTCCGCCAAAATGTAATGAGACTGAGTCAATTTTTGACTATATTTAACAAATTCACCAGGATTTTCCTTTTGGAAAGGCGCGGTAGGTTGATTGCCCTGTCTATCCAAACGTTGCTGAGAAGGGCGTCTTGTAGGAGTAATATCCTTAGTCAGATAACTTGCTGAGCGTTTCTTTTTCAAGTCCGCACGCGCTTCTTCACGCGCCACCTCCGCATAGCTCTTTCCTTCTTTTTTTACTCCTAAGCCAGCCTTCTTAGGTTTCTCTACTGGCTTTTCAATCGGTTTGACTGGTTTTTCTTCAGTAATAGGGGCCCACTCCAGATAATTCTTATCACGGTATTCTCCCTTGATATTACTGATAAAGTCAGATTCATCATAGAGGTCCATAACCGGCATCTCAGTCAGCATGACCTCATCATCTGACACTAATGGAAATCGTTCTTCTCTCATTTTCTATTTCCTTTCAACACTTCATTATAGCGTATTGTCTTGATTTTTCAAGTGCTGGCTTCAGAAATTCCTAAAATTTCTCTAATTTCTGCTAGGGTCAGACTGCCACGTGACTCTGTGCCGTCCAATACTTGTGACACCAGATGTTTCTTTTGTTCTTGGAGTTCCTGGATTTTTTCTTCAATGGTTCCCTTGGTCACCAAGCGATAGACCTCAACCGTTTCTTCCTGACCCATCCGATGGGCACGGCCAATAGCTTGCGCTTCCACCGCAGGATTCCACCAAAGGTCAACCAAAATAACCGTATCAGCACCTGTCAGATTCAGACCGACACCACCAGCCTTGAGGGAAATCAGAAAGGCATCTCTTTCCCCTTGGTTAAAGGCTTTAGTCATGTCTTGTCTTTCTATGGCTGGGGTTGAACCCGTAATTTTAAAGGATGTCAAGCCCAAGTCTGGCAGTTCTTGTTCAATTTTCTCCAACATTCCCTTGAACTGCGAGAAAATCAAGACACGGTGTCCGCCGTCTGCCACCTGTACCAGCAGGTCTCGGAGACTATCCAGTTTACCACTGGCACCCTGATAATCCTCCATAAAGAGGGCAGGGGTGTCACAGATTTGGCGCAAGCGCATCAGACCAGACAAGATTTCCACCCGACTTCGCTGGAATTCCTGATCTGACACTTGAGCCAGACGGTCTCGCATCTGTTGCAACTGAGCTAGGTAAATAGCCTTTTGCTGGTCTTCCAGTTCATTCTTGTAAACCACTTCAATCAAGTCTGGTAATTCAGTCAGCACTTCTTCTTTCTTGCGCCTCATAACGAAAGGTTTGATAAACTGAGCAACGCGCTCAGCTGGTAATTTCATAAATTCTTTCTTGCTTGGCAAGAGTCCTGGCATGACGATTTGGAAAATAGACCACAACTCACCCAGATGGTTTTCAATAGGAGTTCCTGACAAGGCAAAGACTGACGGCACCACAAATTGTCTCAAGGTCTGGGCAATCTTAGTTTGGGAATTTTTCATGACCTGAGCTTCATCTAAGAAAAGGAAGTCAAAGGCCATCCCCTGATAAAGATCACTATCCTGACGGAAGGTAGCATAGCTCGTCACATAGATTTGATGGCTCTCGGCAAGAATCTCCTCACGACTAGCTTTCAAACCATGAACAACAACCACATCCAACTGTGGAGCAAATTTCTGAAATTCATCTGCCCAGTTGTAAATCAAACCCGACGGAGCGAGAATCAAGACTCGACTTTCTTTTGTCACTTGGCTGGTCAAAAATGCAATGGTCTGCAGGGTTTTACCAAGTCCCATATCATCAGCTAAAATCCCACCAAAACCATAATGATGGAGCATTTGCAACCAACGAATTCCCTTTTCCTGATAATCTCGTAAATCAGCCTGAACCTGAGTTGCTTGCAAAGGAAAGTCCTCTGGATGCGTCAAATCCTGGGCCAGATTCTGGAATTCTTGTGAAAAAGAAACACGATCTCGTCCTTCAAAGAGATGGGCTAAACTATAAGCCAAAGATTTTCGAGCCTGCAAGGCCCCATCTTTTAATTCAAACTGCCCCAGTTCCTGTAGATTTTGGCGAATTTTCTTGGTTTCTTCATCGAAAAAGTAGACTTGATTGGACGCACCAATGTAAAAATCTTGATTGGCAACCAAGGCCTGCATGGCTTGGTCAATTTCCTCTTGGGCAATATCTTGAAAATCAAACTGGATTTCCAAGAGACCTCCCTTGGAAGCAATCTGCACTTGAGGGCTTGCTAGGCTATAAATTTCTTCTAGCTTGTCTGATAGATCAACATTCCCGAGTTTTTCAAAAACTGGAATGATGTCATGGAAGAAATGATAAACAGACTCGGCTTTTAAGGCCTGACGCCAAGATTGAAAGTCTGCTTCAAATCCAGCTGCCAAACAGACTTGGAAAACTCTTTCTTCTAAGTCAGCATCACTCGAAAAAGGTAATTCTTCTAGCTCTTGTCGGCTAGATACCTTCCTGTCTCCATAATCAAACTGAATTTCTAAACGAATCCGATTGTCTTCTTCCCTATCAAAGTAAAAAGAGGGTTCAAAAGTTTTGATATGTAGACGTTCTGGAGCTGAAACGGTCCCCATCTGGCTAAAAAGAGTTAAACAGGAAGCCAATTTATCGCGGTCACTGCTATCAAATTGCAAGTATTTCTTTCCATGCTGATCCAAAGGCAACGCTTTGATTTCCTTGAGAAGACGTATCTGCTGGTCTGTTAGAAAATAAACCTGTCCTTTATGGAAAAGTACGGCTCCCTGATAAAAGACATTGACTCTAGGACTCTCACTGATTTCCATTTCAAAATAATCCGAGTATTCTTTTACTATAAAGGCAAATAGATTAGCACCCGCATGCAAATCCTGAAAAATCAGGGTTTGGTAGCTATCTACTTGATGGTCAAATTGAAAATGCGGCAAGGTCATCAGTAAATTCACACCCTGCTCAAAAAAGGTCAGAGGAAAAAAGAGATGCCGACCCTGGTTTTGGAAAAAAAGATCTGGACTAAGTCCTTCCTCCGTTAGTCCCCGCAAAAAAGCCAGAAGCTCTTGACTTGCCTCATCAAAGGCTTCCAAAGACAGAGATTCCTCATAAGTTTTTCCAATCATATAAGGTTTTCTCTTCTCGACGACTTTTAAAAAGAGCGGAATATCCCGAATGACATAGTATTTTTGACTATTGGTTTGCCCGATTCTCAGAGTCCACAAGATACGATTGGTTCCTGCTTCCACTTGTCCCACAGCCGATAATTCATAGGCACGTTCTGCTTTTGGAGACAAGATTCGGTCCAAAAATTTACCACCCAAGGTCACCTTGGTTTCAACGGCTTCTTTTTCTTCATGACCTTCTTCAAGACCCTGCAAGATTTCTTGGCCACGCTCATCATTTTTCAAAAAATGCTCCAGAGCTGCCAAATGCACACAGTAGCCCCTCTTTTGGAAAAAATCGCAGGCACAAAAAACCAAATCATCCTCTAAACTATAGCGCAGTTCTTCTTCTGCGACGCGAGCGTAGAGCCGATTATTCTTTTCCTTGATGATGTCAACTTTACCAGTTTCATAAAGGGCAACGCCTTCGATACGGACTTTCCCCGGAATCAATTTAGCCATATTTTTACCTTTACCTTATCTTTTTATTATACCATATTTTCCCCTATGAAAATAGCCTTCTAGGAATACTTTTCTCCTAGAAGGCTGGATTTTTAAAGTCGTAACTTCTCAAAGTAACTTCCATCTCTCTCCCAAAACTAGAAGTTAGTCTAAGACGGATTTCCACTGATTTCACGCATTTTTCTCATACTAAAAGCTAGGCTTGTGGGAAACTGGAAGTTAGTTTTAGAAGTTACCCTCTATACTATACCGGCGGCCGGGGTCGAACCGGCACGTCCTTGCGGACACTGGATTTTGAGT
>NZ_JVJI01000128.1:0-32590 GCF_001072665.1 Streptococcus pseudopneumoniae
TGAGTTCCCTTGTACTCTGGTTGTGGAGCCACTTGCTCTGGTTCAACAACCGCTCCGGACTGGATACCTGTATAGGATGGCTTATCAGCCGTTTCTGGTTCGACGATGGCTCCAGATTGAATGCCTGTATATTCTGGTTTTTCAGTTGTCTCAGGGGCAACTATTGCACCAGATTGCTCACCTTTATATTCTGGTAAGGAAGCATGGGTCTCTGGTTCGACGATAGCACCAGCTTGAGTTCCCTGATATTCAGGTAGCGGAGCTACTTTCTCGGGTTCGACTATTGCTCCAGACTGAGTGCCTGTATAGGATGGTTTATCAGCCGTTTCTGGTTCTACCAAAGCCCCTGATTGAGCACCTCCAACCTCTGGTTCCTGCTTTTCAGGTTCAACAATCGCACCAGCTTGAGTTCCCTTGTACTCTGGTTGTGGAGCTACTTTCTCGGGTTCGACTATTGCTCCAGACTGAGTTCCTGTATAGGCTGGTTTATCAGTTTTCTCAGGGGCTACAACAGCTCCAGATTGCTCACCTTTATATTCTGGTAAGGAAGCATGGGTCTCTGGCTCACCTTTTCTTGCAGACTGGGGTGCTTCACTCGGAGCAACTGCCTTCTTAGTCCCCTTCTCTACTATACGTGGTAAGGCTTCTTCTACCTTAGTCGAGAGAACTTCTCGGGAAATTTCTTGATTTTCAACAGTGAAGATGCGAATAAGTTCAATCTTCTTCCCAGCACGACCTTCTTGTTTGACACGAATGGTTCCCTCAATTAAATCTGGATTCTCTTGAACCACTTCAGCAAAGTCTAGCTTGGTTTCAATCTCTTGATCTTTGTATAAGAGCTCTGGTTTATTTAAACGACCAGCCAAGACTTCGTCATGAGGATCCACACTAGCAATACCAGACGGCTTTTGATTGGGTGAATCTTTAGAAGGGATTGGCTTGTCAGCAGGGCTTGTTGGAGACGGATTTTTCCGCTCATCTCTTACATTTTGCCCACCTTCATTGGACTGGAAATGAGGGTGAACCGTATCGTCTAGTTTCTGATCTCTAGCAACAGTTTCTAACTGATTAATTTTCTTGTCTTGCTTAATATAGCCTAGATAGGTATAACCTGACAGGACTCTTGGCAGAGGCAGACTATCTCCTTGGGATAATTGATATTCTTGATTGTATTGTAGCAAAAGCTGATTTTCAATAGCCTGAACCGAAGAGACCAAACCGCTCCCCACGCCTGTTATCAAAACAACCTTCAACAATGCTTTCTTATTGCCTTTCTTTCTCGAAACAGCAAAAATGAGGAGTCCAATCGAAGCGAGGGCTCCACCAGTAAGGACGGTAACCAGATTATTGTGCTCACCGGTATTAGGCAACTGACCTAGTTGGGCTTTCTCATCCATACGGTAGACTAGATAATAGGTACTCTCACTATCTTCAGCAATATTAGGAAAATCCTTTACAATCAAGTCCTTCTCATGACTACTCAGTTCTGTATCCGTCACGTATTTGTAGTGAACAGATACATTTTCTTGAGCAAATACGGTCCCACCGCTAGCAATAGACACAAAAAATAAACTAGAAATTGAAGCAGACACAAGACCAATCGCTAACTTTCGTAAGGAAAAACGATGCTGCTTCTCTCCAAAAAACTTTTTCATTCTATATCCTCTCTATTATTTTATCCCTTTCAAAATAGAAGAAGCATTTTGCTTCCTCACTATGATAAACTTACAAGAAACAAAAATACTTCTATATATATTTTGATATATTTAATCTACAACCATCATTATACTATAAAAAGAGTTCCTTGTCTCAAATAAATGCTTTAGATTTTACGAATGAAATAGCTTATTTATCCTGTAAGATTTTCCGTCAATTGGTAACAAAAAAATAAGGCTAACCGTCTTCATACTGTAATAAGTATTTCTAACAAATAGTCAATTCGTCCCATCTCAATTCGAAAGATATGATTCTTCAATTTCAAATTTTTTCAAAATTTCAAAGTATAGGAATTGCCAATAATTGTCATAATTTCTCCTATCTAGTCCACGAATGGGATTAATCCAACAGAACTACCTACGATAAACAATACAGACAGTGCAGGAGTCACACGCTCATCGCCCTTGAAATACACAATAGCCACAATTCTTAAAACTAAAATAGTAACTTTCATCAATCATGAAATCATTGAAAAATCGTCAACGCTCTTCAATTACCCTATTCTAACTCCAAATCAGAAGCGACCAATAATCTCATCAAACTTATCAAACGAAATTCCTTTGGTTTTCGAAACTTTGAAAACTTCAAAAAACGATTTTTATCGCTCTGAACATCAAAAAAGAAAGGACGAAATTTGTCCTTTCTCTATCTTAGCTTTTCTTTAATCCACTACTACTGACAAAGAACCAATTTTAGAGTTTCTCCATTTACTCTAGTTGACAAAAACTCTATTTATAGTTCAACTTTAAATTTTTTGAGGCTTCCTAAAAATAATGAAGCACCAACAATAATGACGATTCCCCCTATCCATCCTAAGAATGGAACCAATGCAAGTGCAGAGCCAACAATTAATAAGACTGAGGGTGCAATAGAAATTCTATTATCATCTTTATAGTATATTAGTGAGAGAATACCTAGAATTAAAATTCCAATTTTTACTAAACTAAAAATAATAAAAATAATTCCTAAGATGACACCAACAACTTCTTCATCATCAAATATAGAGGCAATCATAATTATAATAATTGGCAAAATGGTTAGGATAGTTCCTGTAACTAAACCAATGATACCATCTAATTGAGCAAGTGTTTTCTTTTTCATCAATATTTCCTTTTCATTAAAAATTAATATTATACATTAATTTTGTTTAATATTATCTTTTATATCAAACTAAAATACACACACAGAAAACTTTTTTAATCTATAATTCGATTATTTCTCTTCAAATCCTTCTGCGACTGCGTCCGCAAAGTTTTCTTCTACGATGCTTGCACAGTGGTCACAGATGACTGCGTGGTAGCTTCGTTCTGCTGTCGTTGGGTCGATACGACGGCAACGGTCACATACATCACCTGCAGCGCGTTCTACTGTGAAGGCCACATCTTCGAAGCTAACAGCAGCTTCTGGAGCTGGTCCTTCTGCGATGGTCAATTCAGACACGATCAAAAGTTGAGCTACATTACTGTTTACTGCTTCGAGTAGAGTTTTCACCACTTCGTTTGGATAAACTGTCAAGTGTGCTTCAAGTGATTTACCGATAACTTTGGCATTACGCGCTTCTTCCAAGGCTTTTTGAGCTTGTCCACGGAAGTCCATGAAGGCAGCCCATGTATCCAAGATTTCTTCTTGGTTAGCAAAAGTTTGTGCTTCTGGCAATTCTGACAATTGAACGAAGTCTTCTGTTTCAAACTCAAGGTATGACCAGATTTCCTCTGCTGTATGAGGAAGAATTGGTGTCAAGAGTTTGGTGATTTTCACAAGAATGTCATAGAAGACAGTCTGCATTTGACGGCGTTCCAGTGATTTTGCACCTTCGATATAAACAACATCTTTGGCAAAATCAAGGTAGAAGGCTGACAGGTCAACGTTGATAAAGTTCACCAAGGCCTTATAGATTGTCAAGAATTCAAAGTTTGCATAAGCATCACGAATGGTCTTAACAAGCTGGTTAAAGCGAATAGTCATGTACTTATCAACTGAACGTAGTTCTTCATAAGCTACTGAATCTTGAGCTGGGTTAAAGTCAGAAGTATTGGCAATCAAGAAACGAAGAGTGTTACGGATCTTACGGTAAGTTTCAGAGACTTGGCTCAAGATATCCATAGAGATACGCACGTCGTTGCTTGAGTCTACACTTGTTACCCAAAGACGCAAGATTTCTGCACCAAATTGTTTTTCAACATCACTTGGGGCAATGGTATTTCCAAGAGATTTAGACATCTTCTCACCTTTACCATCAAGGGCAAAACCTTGTGACAAGATTTGCTTGTAAGGTGCTACGCCATGGTTGGCAACAGATGTGATGAGTGATGAGTTGAACCAACCACGGTATTGGTCAGAACCTTCCAGGTAAAGGTCTGCTGGGTAAGTCAACTCAGGACGGTTTACTACAACTCCATTCCATGATGAACCTGAGTCAAACCAAACGTCCATGATATCTGTTTCTTTTTTGAACTCACCATTTGGTGAACCTGGATGAGTAAATCCTTCTGGTAAGAGGTCTTTAGCATCACGTTCCCACCAAATGCTTGAACCATGTTCCTCAAAGAGTTGAGCCACGTGTTCAATAGTTTCAGCAGTCATAATAGCTGTACCGTCTTCAGCGTAGAAGATAGGAAGTGGAACACCCCAAGCACGTTGACGAGAGATAACCCAGTCGCCACGGTCACGAATCATATTGTAAAGACGGACTTTACCCCATTCTGAGTGGAACTTAACCTTTTCAATTTCATCCAAGATTTCTTGACGGAATTTAGAAACTGAGGCAAACCATTGTGGTACTGCACGCCAGATGATTGGTTTCTTAGTACGCCAGTCAAATGGGTATGAGTGAGAGATTTCTTCTTGGGCAAGAAGGAGGTTACCAAGTTTCTCGATAACAGTTGGAACTACCTTTTCATAGAATTGACCTTCAAACTCAGGACCAGCATTAGCCATCATGATACCACGTTCGTCAACAGTCACTGCGACTTCAAGACCATTAGCAATACCGACATTGTAGTCATCCTCACCAAAACCAGGGGCTGTATGGACAATACCAGTACCAGAGTCAGTCGTAACGTGGTCACCAAGGATCACCAACTCATCTACGGCTGTATCCCATGGGTGTTCGGTTACAATGTGGTTCAATTCTTGACCACGGTAAGTTGCTAAAACTTGAACATCAACCCAGCCAAATTTCTCAGACAAGCTAGTCAACAATTCTGCAGCAACCACAAACTTACGAGCTTCACCAGCAGGTTGAACCAAAACGTAATCAATATCTGCACCAACAGTCAAACCACGAGAAGCTGTGATGGTGAATGGAGTAGTTGTCCAGACAACGATGTAGGTATCTGTATCTAGAACGCCTTTGCCATCTTTTACCTTATTGGCATAGTAAAGGGAAGTTGAAACCAAGTCATGGTATTCAATCTCCGCTTCAGCAAGAGCCGACTCAGATGACCAAGACCAGTAAACTGGCTTGGCACCACGGTAGATATAACCTTTATTAGCCATCTCACCAAATACACGGATTTGGGCTGCCTCATAGTCAGGAGTCAAAGTCACATATGGATTTTCCCAGTCACCAGAAACCCCCAAACGTTTAAAATCTTCACGTTGTTTATCTACTTGAGAAAGAGCATATTCACGACAAAGTTTCAAGTACTCAACCAAGTCCATTTCTTTACGTTTGATACCTTGTTTTGCCAAAACTTGCTCGATTGGCAGACCATGAGTATCCCAACCTGGAATATAAGGAGCATAAAATCCTGACATTGATTTTGAACGAACAATGATATCTTTTGAAATCTTGTTCATAGCGTGTCCAACGTGGATATTTCCGTTCGCGTATGGAGGGCCATCATGCAAGGTGAAATGAGGTTTTCCTTGGTTCAATTCTTGACGACGTTGGTAAAGTTTTGCATCTTCCCATTCCTTTTGCCAAACTGGCTCTTTGGTAGGAAGTCCTGCACGCATTGGGAAAGCTGTTTTCCCAAGGTTAAGGGTATCTTTGAGTTTCATGGTATCTCCTTTATAAATAATAACAAATTAAAAACCACGACTGCCAAAAAGGACGAAAATCGTGGTACCACCTTTATTCGGAAAAAGATTTAGTCTTTCTCCCTCTTATCCCGTAACGTGGGAAACGTCAAATCCTACTAACTTCAGACTTGAGTTTTTGAGAGGATAATCTTATCATTAGGGAATGCAGGACTCACACCATCTCCTGCTCGCTGGAAATATAAGGATAAAATATTGTTCTCACATATCACTATTCATTATAAGATTAGGACAGATTCTTTATTTGTATCTTCCTCATTCGATGAAGGGCCTTCGACTTCAACTGGCTCTAAATGTTCTTCTACATAATGATCTTGTTGAGCTTCAAATTCAGCTAATTCTCTATTACCAGCCTCAATTCGAGCTTGTAACTCAGCCATTTCTTCAGGTGTAAATTGACGAGTCATATCGATTGGTTCTTCTTCTGGTTGTGAATATACCGATTCACCAAGAACTTCACCAACAACTTCTTTAAATGCTTCATCACTTGTCTGAAGATAGGTAGCTGTTGGGCGCAGAATATCTTCCCAATCTGATGATTCAACAATTGCTAACTGACTCTCAATTGTAGATTTGAGACGTTGGTGGAAGACACGGCTCTTGTTCTTCAATTCTTCAGTCTCAACAGCAACTTTCTTAGCATTATCAGTAGCTTGACGCAAGATCTCATTAGCCTTATATTTTGCTTCTTCAAGCAAACGTTGGGCATCTTGCTCTGCCTGTTGGATAATATTATTAGAACGATCTTGAGCAGCTTGTTTCACACGCTCTGCCGTATCTTGAGCAATCAATACTGATTGACTCAAAGAATCTTTCATCTCATCAAAGTAAGACAAACGTTCTTCCAAGCTCTTGATATGCAACTCTTTATCATGATTGCTTCGAACTAAATCTTCATAATCACGAACAACAATTTCAAGAAATTCTTCAACTTCTTCTGGATCAAAACCTCTAAATCTTGTACCAAAGGTTTTATCTTTAATTTCTAATGATGTAATTGGCATATTATTCCTCACTTACTTAATAATAATTGGACCGTTAATTTCTTTTTATCTTTTTTTTGTTTGCCCATTATCTCTAACAAGTTTCAATCGACCAAATTTCCTCACACTAATCAAATCACCAACTTGAACTGCATAATCTGATTTTTCAACTAAATGGTAATTAACTTGGACTGCCTGTTTTTCAATTAACTGACTTGCCTGATTTCTAGATAGCTTGAAGACACCTGCTAGAAAACCATCTAATCTAGAACTAGCGATACAAATATCTAATTCTTGATAATTTTCTACTGTAGCAATTTTCTCAGCAAAATTCCGTTCTTCTAGACGAACCGGTAACCGAGCAATTTTCGTAATGCCGTCTTGAAAAAGGAGCATAAACTGTCGATTAATGATAATCTGTGCCCTCTCTTCGTTGACTAAGATATCACCAAATAGCTTCCTATCAATTCCCAGCTTGTTTAAAACAGTCCCTAATATTTTTGCATGCGTTAAGCGTTCAAACTTATTAGGGTAGACAATTTCTTGCAAGGAAAGTTCAAAATCAGTGAATTCTGGCTCAAAATAATCAGGATACAGGAGAACTCGTACATATTCAGTTTCAAGAAACTGCCGACTGCTCATGTAGGAGATGCCGTTGGTTGATGCTAGCACCTTTAAAATCTTTTCTTGATGGGGATTTACAAAGGGTGTTAAAAAAGGAGAATAAGAATCTTCTACCTTTTTTATCCATTCTACTCCCTTATCAATAAAAGACGAATCATTCTTAGAAAAGTGTTGATAAATTATCTTGTTCATAGAAAAATCACTAAAAGTCGAATCAACTGTTCCCCTAGGAAGTGAACTAGTAATACCGCAATCCAGACAGACAAGTCAAAACCTGCAATCTGGAGGGGTAAACGTTGCAAGGGAGCTACTATCGGTTTCACTAAACTAATAATCAAGCGTCCAAGACGTGATTCATAAGCATTGGGAAACCAAGACATCAGAGCAAACACGATTAAAATCAGTGAATAGATATCCACTGCATTTTGAACAAAACGAATGAGAAAGATCATTATCTTACTCTCGTACGTTTCATATCAAAGCCAAATTCACCATTTTGTGATTCATCTGGAATTTTGATATCTTCAATATTGACAACAACATCAACTGGTGTCAGCAGGTACATAGTAGATGCTACCTTTTTCATGTTACCAGCTAAAACGTGGCGCGCACCATCCAGATAGTCCAAACAACGACGAGCTTGAACTTCTGTCATATATTGGAAATCAATCAAAATACTTTCGTTACCAGCTAATAAATCAACAATATCTGTGGCATCTTCGTATTTACGTGGATAACGAACATCAATTGTCACCTTATCAGTAGAACGTTGACTTTGCATAGCCAACTCTTGTTGACGGGCATGAAGACGAGTGATGTTTTTATCTTTAGATGGCGTGCTAGCAGCTTGTTGAGGCAACTCTTGAACAGAAGGGACTGGAGTCACAATCGGCTCTTCAGCTTTAGGCTGATATGCAGTACTAACATCTTCTCCATCTTCTGTAAAATAATCTATAAATTTATCAAATCTATCTTTTAAAGACATATTTCTTTCCTATTTAAAAAATGCTGTACCAATTCTGACAAATGTTGAGCCAAATTCAATCGCTTCCTTGTAGTCACGACTCATACCCATACTCAAGTCCGTCATTGGCATATTGGGAATTTGTTTTTCTCTAATTTCTAGTTGCAAATCCTGCGTAGCTTTAAAAATTTCTTTCAACTCATCACTACTAGCTTCAAAAGGAGCCATGGTCATCAAGCCGACATATTCAATTTTATCTAAGGTGGCCAATTCTGGTAAGAGCTCCAATAGTTCTTCCCTTGAAAAACCATGTTTGCTCTCTTCCCTTGAGATATTTACTTGTAAGAAACACTTAACAACTCGGTCACTTCTTTTTTGAATTTCCTCTGCTAGCTTTAATGAATCCAAAGCGTGGAAATAATCAACATACTGAATGACATCTTTGACCTTGCGTCTTTGCAAGGTTCCAATCAAATGCCAGGTAATATTTCTATCTTTTAAAGCTTCATATTTCTCAAGAAATTTATCTACACGATTTTCACCAATATGATGCACACCTAGCGGAAGCAAAGCCTCCGCTGTCGGTACGTCTACATATTTTGTAACAGCAACAACCGAAACAGAATTGACTTCTCTTCCTGACTGCTGACTTGCATCTTTTATTTGTTGAAAAACACGTTCTGTATTTTCTTTCAAATTCATGTACTTAACGATTTTTGAAGAATGGAGGAGTGTCTAATTCATCCTCATCGTGTAAAGATGGCGCTTCGAAACGTTCAACTGGTGATACAACTGAATCAGTCGGACGAACAATTGTCTCACGACGCAAATCCCAATCACCAAATGCTGAAGTTTGAGAAGTTTCTGTACGGCGAGGTGCTGGACTTGGAATTTCTGCAGTTTCAGCCATATCAAACTGACGATTATGATTATGTGCATGACTAGGACTTACTTGTTCATGACGGACAGCTTGTCTTGGTGCATGGCCCACAACTTTTTCCACACGATCTTGACGAACACCAGTTGCAACGACTGTAACACGAATTTCATCTTTCATGTTTTCATCGATAGATGTTCCGAGCCAGATGTTCACTCCTTGACCAGCCGCTTGGTTGACGATTTCTGAAGCTTCTTCTGCTTCAATCAAAGTCAAGTCAAGTCCACCAGTAACGTTGACGATGACATCCTCGGCACCGTCAATAGTTGTTTCAAGAAGTGGTGAGTAGATTGCCTTACGAGCTGCTTCTACCACACGTTCTTCACCACTACCGATACCGATACCCATTAGGGCGTTTCCTTTATTTGCCATAACTGTTTTCACATCGGCAAAGTCAAGGTTAATCAAACCAGGATTTGTGATCAAGTCCGTAATTCCTTGAACACCTTGGCGAAGTACGTTATCTGCTTCGCTAAGAGCTTCAAGAAGTGGCGTTTTCTTATCAACAATTTCAAGCAAGTTGTTGTTTGAAATAATCAATAGAGTATCTACATGCTCACGAAGTTGATTGATTCCTTCTACAGCGTACTGACCACGTTTGCTTCCTTCGAAACCGAAAGGACGTGTCACAACACCAACTGTAAGAGCACCTAGATCTTTAGCAATGCGGGCAATAACAGGAGCTGCACCAGTACCTGAGCCACCTCCCATACCTGCAGTAATGAAGACCATATCTGCTCCAGTAATAGCTTGAGTCAAGGCTTCTTCGCTTTCTTCAGCAGCCTTTTGACCAACTTCAGGTCGACCGCCAGCACCCAAACCACGAGTCAATTTAGGGCCTAACTGAATTACAGTCTCAGCTTTTGTACTACTCAAAGCTTGTACATCTGTGTTTGCTGCGATAAATTCTACGCCTGCAACACCTTCGTCAACCATGCGGTTAATGGCGTTACCGCCACCTCCACCAACACCGATTACTTTAATCACTGCACCTTGAGCAGCCGCTGTATCAAATGAAAATGTCATAGTTTATTTTTCCTCTTTTATTCATCAAACATGCTTCCGATTAAGCCACGGAAACGATCTGCGATTTTTGGTTTATTTTGAGAAGATACTTTATCTTCTTTCGGAGCAACTACGTTCGTAGAAGCTGACTGCTCTACCTCAGTATTTTGAACTGGTTGAATAGGGGTCGGTTGTGCTACCTGCGTAACACGTTGAATCATCCCACCAAAATTAATTGGTTGGTGACGCAAAGTATCCTCACCCTTAACTGCTCGTTGTGCTAATAAATGCACCTCAGTCAATTGACCAGCAAATTCAGACAAGCTAATCACATGAGCGAAGGCAGGATTACGGATTCCAACTTGATTTGGAACGTAAAGTTTGACACCAACGCCAAATACTTCCTGTGCAAGTTCTACAATACCTGGTAAAATAGCATTTCCACCAATCAGAACAATCCCACCTGGAAGATCCAACAAATGTCTTCTTTCCAACTCTTGTTTGATTTGTTCAAAAATGTGTTTAATGCGAGCTGAAATAATCTCTGCTAGGTAGCTTTCTGTAACTTCTACAGGCTCTACTTCACCAATCACTTCAACTTGGAAGGTTTCATTGCTTGCAAGTGAAGGGTAGGCTTCACCATAGTTCAATTTCAATCCTTCAGCTAGTTTTTGTGAAGTCTTCAAGACTTTAGAGATATCTTTTGTGACATAATCTCCACCTTCTTGAAGAATATTTGTAAACTGGAGTTCTTGATTACGGATTGTAGCAACAGTTGTTTGACCTGCTCCCATATCAATCACAGTAGCTCCAAATTCACGCTCTCCTTCGTTCAAGACTGAACGAACCAAAGCCAATGGTGAAATAATAATATTTTCAACCTGAACACCTGAGCGCTCAACTGTCTTGCGTAAATTGTGAAGAATAGTACGTGGACCTGTGTAAAGTAAACCACGCATTTCAAGACGAACCCCCATCATACCACGTGGGTCACGAATACCTTGGAAACCATCTACGATAAATTCTTCTGGAATAAACGTAATGACTTCACGATCTGGTGTCATACTCTTTGTCAAGGCTGATTTAACAACATTTTCAACATCTTGATCTGTAATTTCTTTTGTATCAGATGTAACTGGAATCATTCCTTGAGTTGGTTCTACCTGCAAAAGATTTCCAGGCAAGCCAACATTCACTGATTTGATTGAAATGCCAGCTTTCTCTTCTGCTTGGGAAATAGCTGACTTGATAGCAGTTGCTGCTGCTTCAATATCAACGATAATCCCATCCTTTACACCTTTACTCTTGGCATTACTTACACCAATTACATTAAGTTCACCATTTCTAAGCTCGGCAACCAGTACTTTAATCGAATTAGTTCCGATATCTAAGCCTGTAAAAAAACCATCTCTAGCCATTACATCGCATCCTCTCTCTTCCAAGTTTCAAACTTCTATTCAATATAGCTAAAATAGGGCATAGCTATTCACAGAATATTATAACACAAAAAATCCAATCGTGCTTAGTTTTTCCTAAATTTACTTACCATTTTTTTACATTCGCTCATCATATTTTTGTATTTTCCAAACAAGTTATAAAAAATTAGATTTATGAAAAAAGAAAGCTCATTTCTAAGCTTTCTTTGCAATCATTTTTTCTGCTTCTTGTTCTAAAAATAGCTCCAAGATTTTCTTAGTCAAAGTTATTGCAGCAGACAAGGCTATAGAAACAATCAAATAATTAGCTACTAAGCCATGGTCTCCAACCAATGGTGGTTTTGTCAAGAATCCGTAATCTCCACCTGTTACTAAATTGACCACAAAAATTAAGGCATTTAGAGCAAAGGTCATGAGAAAAATTCCCTTCACATCCAGCAATCGCGCGTTATACTGTCTCAATAGATAAACTAGAGAGTTCCCCAAGAGAGCTAAGTGGCCAAAGATAAAGGATAAAATCGCAATATGCGGGAATGGATAAGGATCTGGCACTGGATAAACAAAGGCTGCTAATGTCCCAAATGTTCCTAGTAATGCAAAATACTGCCGATATTTGGACTGACCAGGAAGCAAAAGCACCACAAACATAGCCATACGGCAATGGTAAAAGGGTAAGCTTTCTGACAACGGCATATGATTAACCCCGTACCATCCATAAAGAAGGATTAACTGAACTGCCTGCAAGATTTGGAAAAATCGTTGATAAGCCTTCTTTTCACGATAGCGATAGGCTGTAAAAAATGTTAAGGCTAAGAGCGTAAATAGGCTAACATACCAAAAAAGGTCAAATTTAGGTGGCTCGGTTGCCTGGGTCGTAAAGAAAATATCCCATAAATTCATCTAGTCTTCCTCATGATTCAAAATTTTCCTGCATTTTATTATACCATGCTATTTGTCAAAAATGGATTTAGAAATACGATAATCATCTTCTTAGTCAAGATATTGCTCCCTCTGACCTTGATAAACCTGCCAAAGAATCTCTATTTGCTCCTTGGTAATGCGTTTTTCAGATAAGTTCGGCAGTTGGTCAATAGCAAAAAATTGAAGGTCAGCAATTTCTTGATTTTCTTGGAATTGTCCATCAAGAAGCTTACATTCAAAAACAAACTTTGCATATTGCTTGCTCTGTAGTTGGAAACGATTTGTATCAAAAACAGCTAGTAGTCTTTCTACTTTAGCTTCAAAACCGGTTTCTTCTTCAATTTCCTTGAGAATATTTTCTGTTGGAGAATAGCCGACTTCACCAAAGCCACCTGGCAAAGCCCAATCATTCTCTCCTTGTCCCCTAACCAGACAAATCTTTTCGTCCTCAACAATCCAAGCACGGACGTCCATTAACGGAGTCGCATAAGCAGAAGTTGGCTTCAAGACTTCTGCCACTTCTTCGGCATCAAGGTCTGATGCCTGATTCAACATTTCAGATAAAAGGCCTCGCAAGTCTTCGTAGCGCTCACGGTCGAAAGGATCTTTTGTAAAGGTTAATCCAGTATCTGTAAGGGCAATCATTCTTTGAAGATACTTGGCAAAATCACTAGCATTCATTTTCTAAACTTTCTACCAACTTGGCTAGGTTCATAGAGTTAGAGCCTTTGAGCAAGATTTGGTCATTAGCTCCTAGACTTTCCTTGACCTGCTTAACTAGGTCTTCAAATTGGTCTTGATCTTCTGTTTTCTTGAAGTAGTAAACGTGACCGATTGGGAACATTTGACTAGCCAATTGGGCTAATTCAGCAATGTCTTCTCCATATAAAATAACAGTATCAAGCACATCTGGTGAGAGGCTCAAAATCATCTGGTTATGGAGCTGAACAGACTGGTCACCGAGTTCCTTCATGTCCGCCAAGACAGCGATTTTTTTGCCACCTTCGTTGGCTGGAATAGCCGAAAAAGTCTCTAAAATCAACTTCATAGCAGTTGGATTGGCATTATACACATCTGATAGAATATCTGCACCATTGGCTGCTTTCTTCCATTCGGTACGGTTACGCGTCAATTCAAGATTTTGGAAAGCCTTATGAATTTGCTCCTCTGAAACCCCTTCTTGTAGGGCAACATAAGACGCAATCATGGCATTAGTGGCATTGTACTTACCAGTCACTGGCAAATCGAGAGCTTGTTCCAAGAAATTAGCCTTAAAGGTCAGACTATCCTTACGTTCTACCAAGTCGGTAATTTCTAACTCTGCTCCTGAGCCAAAACGAATCACCTTTTTATCAGTAGGCAAGAAGTCCTCTACAATCGGATCTGCTGGTACTAAAAGCAAGGAACCAGGTGCCATGCCATCAGCAATTTGCATTTTTCCTTTAGCAATCTCAGAACGGTCTTTGAAAAAGGCCAAATGGGCTTCTCCAACCAAGGTCACGATGGCTGTTTTTGGACGAGCCAATTCTGACAAGAGATGAATATCTCCCAAGTGATCCTGTCCCATCTCCAAGACCAACTTTTCTGTTCCTTCAGGCATGTGGAGAACTGTGTAGGGAAGGCCAATCTCGTTATTATAATTGCCTTGTGTTTTGTAGGTCTTGTAGGTTGTTGATAGCAAGTGCGCTAACATATCTTTGGTCGTTGTCTTGCCATTTGAACCTGTAACAGCAAAGACATCAACTCCTGTTTTTTCAAGATAGTAGGCAGCTAGGGTTTGAAAGGCCGTCAAAACATCAGCTACTAAAATGTAGGGATGATTTGCGATTTCTTTCTCAGACAAGGTTACTGCGGCACCATTTTCAAAGGCTGTTTCGATAAAGTCATGACCGTCACGAGCACCTTTGAGGGGCACAAACAAATCCCCTGCAGCAATCAAACGACTATCAAACTCAGCTTTTTCTAACTGGGTGTCCTCAAAGAGGCTGATATCATTTTTAGCTCCTACAACTTGAGCCACTTCATGAATTGTTAATTTCATTTCTACTCCTTTAAAAAGGGTCGAAACTCGAGAACTCTAGTCACCTTGCAGTGATGGTTCTGGCTCCTACCCCCTCTTTCATTTTTATAGCAAATGCGCTTCGCGCTTGTCAAAAGTTTCCTTGGCAAGATCAACCAATCGCTCGATTAAGTCTGGATAGCTGATTCCCATATTGTCCCAAAGTAGTGGGTACATAGACCACTGGGTAAAACCTGGCATGGTATTAAGCTCGTTTAGGAAAATCTCTCCCTTGTCTGTATAGAAGAAATCGCAACGAGAGAGACCGAGGCCACCAATGGCACGGAAGGCAGTTTCTGCATTTTGACGCATGACAGCTACCACATCATCACTGATTTTGGCTGGGATATCCATGGTAATCTTGTTGTCAATATACTTGGCATCGTAGTCATAAAAGTCAACATCCTTGACTACTTCTCCTGGTAGCGTACTCTTGACATCGTAGTTGCCCAAGAGACCAACCTCGATTTCACGAGCATTTACCCCTTGCTCTACCAAGACACGGCTGTCATATTGGAAGGCAAGTTTCAAAGCTTGACGGAGTTCTTCTTGGTTTTCAGATTTGGAAATACCGACACTTGAACCCATGTTTGATGGTTTTGTGAAGACTGGATAAGTCAATTTTTCTTCAACTTCGGCAATTTTAGCAGTCACATCATCACCTTCGACAATGGCCACATAAGGAACTTGGGTAATCCCGACAGATTCTAAGACACGCTTGGTCGTGATTTTATCCATGGCAAGACTAGATGACAAGATGTTGCAACCAACATAAGGCATTTTCAAAACTTCCAAGAATCCTTGAACTGAGCCATCTTCTCCCATCGGACCGTGAAGGACTGGAAAGACCACTGCTCCCTCTTCGTAGATAGCACTTGGTGCAACTTGCTTATCCCAATCAATGGTTTCATTGGTCATAAGACGATCCTCTTGACCTGGAGTCTGGCTAAATTCTTGCGTTTTAATAAAGTCACCTGACTGGCTGATGAAAAAAGTCTTGACTGTAAAACGATCGTAGTTGACCGCACGCATGACACTTTCAGCTGAAAGAACAGAGACTTCACGCTCTGCACTACGCCCACCGTATAAAAGAATAATCGTTTGTTTCATATTACTTGTTCCAATTCTAATAGAATACTCGTTCTTTAGTATATCATATTTGCTTCTTTTTTGAAACTTGTATCTCAAAAAGCCCTCATTTGAGAGCTAAAATTTTACCTATCCACCACTTGAGCTTCAAAGCGTGCTGCTTTGTCGTCTACATTGGTGATGGTGATAGTGTAGGGGTCTTCTTCCGTCACCCCAAAAGAAAGCAGACCAAAGCTATCGAATACAATAAAATGTTCTTAAGTACTCTGTCATAGCAACCTACCTGTATAACACTATTGCCTCATCGTTTCGTTTGTTATTCTGTTCTCCATATATCCTTAACTGTCAATTCTCCCCAATTATCTGGGCTAAAACGACTAGAGTAGATAGTGGTCCAGTCTTTAAGGACTTTATTACGGAGTACATTATCTGCTTCCTTGCGAATCTCATCGACAGTCTTTCCATGCTCCACTAGAAAGGCTTCTATTTGAGATTGCTGAAAATATCCTGTACTCTCATCATCATAGTACCACATAAACCGTTCTAATTGCTGATTGTTTACATCGTACTGGTAATCTACATTTATGGTTGTCTCTGTATCTGGCAGTCTCAAACGCATTTCTATCCCAACTTTCGTCATCTCCTGAAATCCAAAATAAAAATAATAACCTAGAGAATGAATAGTGTTTGGTAAATTTACACTTTTATAATCAATAGAATGTTTATATAAATCTTGAGATCCATTATCGATAATTTTTAAACCTTTTAACTTATAAAAAGCTCGCCCTTTCCAGAGAAATGTATAATTGTGATAATCACTTTCTTCGTAGTATATTTCATCAAAAATATTATGAACTCTCTGATATTTATAGTACTGAAAACCAGAGAAAGATAATAATAGAACCATTAACAATGAAAAAATTACAAATTTTTTCTTCCTCATCTAATCACCTCATCTCTGTCAATTCTTGATTACCTGTTTCAATATTTCGAATGAAATTATAAGTACTTGGGTAATTTTTTTGTAGCTTATCTACGGTATCTTTTTCTAGTAAAATTCCTCAACACAACCAGTTGTTCATACAGCATTGTGTTGAGCAAGAAACTACTTTCTCTGGTAAACTATCCATACAAAGTCTGATACATCTTTTCCATGAAATCCTCAAGCTCTTTTTGAACAATTTTTAATAGTCGCTCTTCTTCGGATTGAGAGATGTTCACTCTCTCATTTATATTTTTTTCATTTATTTGAAAATAGGTGCTAGAAGTTATATCAAAGTTCTTATCCAATTCATATAGTGCACTAGTTATTTTACCATCTATCTCTATTTCAAAATAAGCAGTAACCCCATTCCGTCCAGGATGCGATATTTTGAAATCGATGTCTCCTTTTATCTCTATGGAGTCAATTCCTCCATCCAGTCGAATAGCTCCATCGGGAGGAACGACATAGCCTGCTTTACGGATGTCAGACGCATATTTTCCTGATGCCATTAAATGATGAAGAACTTCAATTCTCTCATTTTTCTCAAAGGCTTCTTTTAAAACACTAGATTGTTGGAAATGATTGTAAGTAAAATATAAAGGAATCGCTAACAGAAACAAAAACAATACAATCAACAATTTAAACTGTTTTAATTTATCTAGCATTAGTCTTCCCCTTATTCAACACTCTCTTTCAAATAAGTGTTATTGTAAATTATCACTCGTCTTCCTCATCGTCATAAACTGGCTCGCCATGGATTTTGATGTATTCTTCATTCCTGCGGTCATCTTCTTCCCAGACTGGGTCTCTCACATCGTCCATAAATGGAATTTCTTCCAAACTCAGCTCATTAGCCTCTTCATAACTCATCGAAAGGGTATCCTCATGTCGGTTTTTAAATTCCTCCACACTTAACCAGCTCTCTTTATCATCTTCGCTAATCTGACCATCAATAGCAGTCGCAATTTCAATGGCCATAATATACATAGCTCTTTTATCAACAGTGAGAAGGTCAAGGTGGGTAGAAGCTAAACGTAGACAGTCTCCTTTTTCTCGATAGTCTGTTGCTGGATTGTCTTCAAAATCTAATTCAAGATTTTCATATACATGACTCCCAAATTTGTTGGTAATCCCTTCTTTCAACTGAACATTATTCCATCTATTATCATGCATCCACTTATTCAATTTCAAGTGAATAGTTGGGTCTGTTTTAAATGGGCGAGTATTCCCAAAGTAAGAAAAATCTACTGGCTTACAATCTTTAGTGTCAAACCACATTCTCTTCGCTAGTTCTATATAATCAAACGGAATTTCTTTGGTGTAATCACCTTTAATATATAATCTCATATTTTACTCCTACGTTCTCAAGAATTCAGCAGCTCTCAAAATAAATCTAACTAATTGATTTTTCTCATAATTTGACAATTTTTTCAACTTAGATATTGAATCAAGCCAATTTCTAGCGCTTTGAGGATCAGTTATCTGGGTATAAGGAATATCCTCATTCAATGTATAGCCAGCTTTCCCACTTCCAGATTGAACCTGAATTTTACCACTATTTGGTTCTGCATCCACACGAATATTCCCTTTTCTACTTCCAATCTTTCCTTCAACAGTCCCAAAAGTCTTACTCGTTGGTTTATTAGCCTGCCAGCTGTCATAGTTGCTAGAATAATTAACCTGAATTTCGCCATTTTGTAAGGCCGTCTTTGTGATAGCTGATAAGCTAGTTACTGCTCCACTAGCTATCAGTACATTCCCATATTGTACCCCTGTTACTGATGCTGCCGTACCAGCTACGATACTTGTCCCTGCTGTTGGCGGACCAGCCATTATACTCAAAACTTCGAGGGCGCCACTCGCAAAGTAAACTCCCAATCCAGAGAATATTTGAGCTACTCCACTCCAAAATTCGGCTGAATTTGCTTCAAAGTTTTGTGCTTTTAGTTCATCAAACTTTTTGTTAACCAAATGAGTATAGTCGGCATCGTATTTCCCATTTTTTGAAACGACATAACCTTGTTCAAATGGATAAATGTCAATGATATTCCCTGTTTCATCAATCTTAAGAGTGTGATTATAGTCGTCGATTATTTTATCCCATTCGGACTTGTCGTGACCTTTTAAGCGCTTCTCTAATTCGGCACGATAGTAGGCATCTCCATCGTCCGATAGCATCATATCTCTAGAAGCTTTATTGATGGCACGAGTTTCTGAGTCTTGAAAATCTCTCTTGGCATGCGAAACAATCTTCACATCCTTCATTTTCTGTACCCAATTCATGTCCAGACCGTCCGCATAGTAGTTGCCATCGCTATCAACAATGAGTTTACTTAGTTGCGTAGCTCCTTGAATCGCTAAGCTAAGGATTTCTAGACTATCACTGAAATACTGGGATACCTGTGAGACAAAAAATTCTAGTTTTTCAATCTTATCATCCAAATCCTGAATACCCGACTCGATTTGAAACTTGGTATTGTAGAGGATGGTCTTCTCAGAGAAGGCTTTCCCCCAATTGAGACTAAAAAGGTCTGTGATTTGATTTAGCCAGTTCTCCCTCACTTGAATCTGAGCTTCTACGATAGCTAACTGCTCTTCTCTCAGCTTTTTCAATTCCTTAAGCTGGTCTAGGTCCAAATCACCATATCCAGAGATCTGAGCATCCGCATCTTTGTAGGATGTCAACTCTAGTTGGATATCATCTATCGCTGCTTGGAGCTTTTTGATGCTGGGGATGATAATCTCTGTAAAGAGACCTTTACCAGCTGTGTAGGCTGCTCCTGTCAACTCACCTGAGTCTAAAGAGGAAATCAGGTGATCACATCCACTAGATAAGCGGTCTGTGACTTCATTTGCGACTCGGAGGTTGTTCGTCATGGCCTGAATCAATTCTTGTGATTCTTGTGCGCTGTATTTTACTCCCATGGTAGCCGATTCCTTTCCGCTATCAGTTCTTCTCTGGCTTCATCGAAAGAGCGACAAGCCTTTTTAGTTTGTTTTTCCAACGTATCCAGTTCCTCCTCTACATAAGAGTTGACCTGTCGCTGAATGGTTCTATTATCACTTTCGATTTGCTCTATTAGCTGACGAGAACTGGGTGAGAGAGACAATAGATTTATCATGCGATGGTGAATGCTCTGAATATCCGAGTAAAAGTTTGTCAACTGCTGTTCATATTGCTTTTTAGTTGCTCGGAGTCTGTCTTCCTTATCTTCTATCTTAACAATCTTACGCCAAATCTCTGTGCGCTTTTCTTCATTTCTATCTGCCATTCCTTAGTGACTCCATCTCTTAGCTTGCTCTATATCACGTTTTTCAATCCTATGAGCAATTTCTGGAAACTTATTTGCTTGGGTCAAAACAGCTGAACTAAAATCACTGACCGCCTGAAGCATTTGATTGCAAGTCTGATGTCCCGCTTCCATTCCAGTGATTCCAGATGTATATGAAAATTCTACCTGCTGATTTTGCTTGTCGCTCGTTTCATACCCGACCAACTCATTAATAGCCGCCTCTGCTGCTATCGTGCTAGATTTTATCTTTCCACCCATACTTCCAACTCCACTTATTAATTATATATTGACCATATCATAACATAAAAATAGTACGATTTCAAAATAAATTATAACGAACTAAAGGGCAATCTTATCCTTAAAAAAACTTGATCCTTCAGTAAAATATATTGATAGAGATGCTACTAGGAATTTTGAAAATCCGTTTTCTGATACCTTATATTTTGTGTTTACTGGGAAGTATTCTTATTATCAAGATTTGTCCTTCTCTCATTATAAAACGAAAAAGACAAACCCTAGAAAAATTCCTAGGGCTTGTCTTATACGTCAAAATGAGCTAAATTTTTACTGACTTTTACAACTCTGTCCGATTTTCAATAGCTCGTAAGAGGGTTACTTCGTCCGCATACTCGATATCTGCTCCCACAGCGAGGCCACGTGCCAGGCGCGTAACCTTGATACCAGCTGGTTTGAGCAAACGTGAAAGATACATGGAAGTTGCTTCTCCATCTGCTGTAGCATTGGTTGCTACGATTACCTCTGAAACTTCACTCTCCATAAGACGAGTCATGAGGCTCTTGAGATTGATATCATCTGGACTGATACCATTCATGGGAGATATGAGTCCATGTAAGACATGATAAAGTCCATGGTATTCTTGGATGTTCTCCATAGCCGCCACATCGCGACTATCCTCGAGAACTAAAATGGTTGTCTGGTCACGACTTGGATCGGTACAGATAGAGCAAGGATCGTCATCAGTCAAACGACCACAGATGGAGCAATAGGTCAATTCTCTCTTAGCAGAAAGGAGATTTTTTGCAAATTCATTGACGTCGTCATCAGACATGCCAATGGTATAAAAGGCCAGACGCGTAGCCGTCTTAATCCCGATACCCGGTAACTTAGAATAACTGTCAATTAGCTTGGCAATAGGTGTTGGATAAAGCATATGTTCCTTTCTAGTTCATTGGATGGTATTTTTGATACAGATTGATAATATCACGCGCAATGGAAGGTCCTACACCATTTGTTAGATTGGTATTATGAGGAAAGACCACTGCAACAGCGATTTGGGGATTATCAGATGGGGCATAGGCCACCGCATTGGTATTGGTTGCCTCCTGACCATCTGCCACATAGCTTTCGGCTGTACCCGTTTTTCCGCTAATGGATACCGCTGCGCCATTTGAAAAGGCACGACCGGTTGTCAAAGCACTACCACCATGTGAAACTTGATAAAATCCTTGTTGGAGGACGGAAACATCAGACTCAGAAATATTAATTTTATTCATTTCCTTGGTTTCAATAGATTTGATTAAGTCCCCTAAGCCACCTTGTTCGTTGTTTCCATAAATCCCCTCGACAATGTGAGGTGCAATCCGAACACCGTTGTTGGCAATAGTTCCAACATACTGGGCCAATTGCATTGGGGTGTAGTTATCAAACTGACCAAATGCATTGGTAATGTAATTAGCAAAATTATACTCTTTTGGTATAAAACCAGTTGACTCATCTGGAAGGTCAATGCCTGTTGAGGCTCCAAGACCATACTCCGCAAATGTCGAACGAAGTTTCCCCATAGCGGATTCTAAATTGTTAGTTAAAACAAACATATTGGGTTGATAGGTCTGACCCATAATGCCCAAAGCCGTTTGAACCATGTAGGCATTAGAAGAATACTCCAAGGCTTCCACAGCTGTAATCGGGAATGAAACGTAGGCCTGAGTGTACCAAGAATTAATCGGAGCTGAACCTTGGAAGACAATCGGTTGGTCTGTCAAGGTCTGGTTCCCTGACAAGACTCCATTCTCCCAACCAGAACTGATGGTCGCCGCCTTGACAACCGAACCTGGGACAAAGACATTAGTCACTGTTCCCAAGGAATCAGGCGTTAGCTCTCCCGTTTTCAAGTCATGTTTGAGCCCTGACATAGACAAAACTGCACCTGTTTTTGGGTTCAAAGCAACTGCATAAACACCTTCAGAATATCTAGCTCCTCCATTTCCTAACTCGGAATTGAAGTAACTCTTAAGAAGATTGTCCACGCTATCTTGGAAGGCCAAATCAATGGTCAGTTTAATATTGTTTCCTTTGGTACCGTCTTCGATATTTTCGACACTTTCCATGTTGCCATACTTGTCTAGATGGATTTCTTTCACCGAGCGTTTCCCTTGCAAGGTTTCTTCATATTGTTTTTCTAGATAAGAGGTTCCAACACGGTCATTTAGAGAGTAACCTTTTTTAAGATAAGCATCTGCTTCTTCCGCTGGGAGACCAGCTTTTTCACTAGATACACTACCTACTATAGAAGACAGGGAAGTCTCTAGAACTTTTCGATCCCACGAAGTCGAAATACTAATACCAGGTAAATTCTTAGAAGCCGAAGCAATCAAGGCAATCTGTGTATCTGTCAAGGCATCTGTCGCAATGGCTCCTGTCTCAAAGTTTCCAACAGCATTTAACTGGCTAAAAAGATAGATTTCTTTCTTATCATCCTCTGTATAGTTTAATTGACTCGTTTGGACACTATCGACCGCATTGTTATAGAGTTCTGATTCGGATAGACGATTGCCATCTGAATCAAGACGTTTCTCACGTGGTAAGCTTTCCACTACTTTCTTATAGACATCTTGATCTGCTAGATAATAGTCCGCCAACTGTCGGTCAGTCAATGTTGGAGAAGTAACTCCTACATAGGCTAACAGCTTCTTGGCTGTTTCTTTTAAATCTGCAGCCGTCATTTTGTTGTTTCGAGTAAAGGAAACAACTTGTTTCACAGTATTTTCAACTAAGGGCTTGCCACTGGCATCATAAATTTCACCTCGAGCTGAACTAGTAGTCACCTTTGTTTTACTAGCCGATGCTAGTTTTGTCTCATAAAAATCCTTGTTCAAAACCTGCATATAAAGCAGGCGACCAATAATGGTCATAAAGAGTAAAATGATGATTGAAAACAATAAATTAAGCCGAATCGGAATCGAATGGCTGTTAAATTTCCTCATACAAATCAGTCTCATTTCTATTTAAAATCTTACTCTTCATTGTACCATAATTTAAGAAGAAATTTTGAAAAAGAAGGGAGTTTTTCACATTTTACAGGAAAATACGATTTTATTTATCCATCCCTGCATTATATGATATAATAAATGTAAAAGTTCGATGACTCAGTCTTTTTTCAATATGACTCATTTAAAGGAGCCTTCCCTATGGACAAACCAGATATAGCAACCCTCATTGATTCTCACTTCGAAGAAATGACAGACCTAGAGCAAGAAATCGCTCGCTATTTTTTGCAAGCTGAAACCATTGCAGATGATTTATCTTCTCAGCAGGTCACTCAAAAATTACATATCTCTCAAGCTGCTCTGACCCGCTTTTCTAAAAAATGTGGTTTTACAGGCTATCGAGAATTTATTTTCCAATACCTGCACCAAGCAAAGAAACAGGACACTCATTCTCACAAACATAGTCCTTTAACCAACCGAGTTCTTCGAAGCTACAGTAATATGCGAGAACAAACACAGGGCTTGATTGACGAAGAACAACTGGAACGAATCGCCCAGTTAATCGAAGATGCTGATCGTGTCTACTTCTTCGGAACAGGGAGTTCTGGCCTCGTCGCTCGTGAAATGAAATTACGCTTTATGCGTCTAGGTGTGGTCTGCGAGGCTTTGACCGATCAAGACGGTTTTGCTTGGACAACCAGTATTATGGATGAGAATTGTCTCGTACTCGGTTTCTCACTTTCTGGCTCAACTCCTTCTATTTTAGATAGTCTATTAGATGCTAAGGAGATGGGGGCAAAGACTGTACTTTTTTCAAGTGTTCCCAATAAAGATAGTCAGGCCTATACAGAGACTGTTCTTGTAGCCACACACAGCCAGTCATCCTACATCCAACGTATATCCGCTCAACTCCCTATGCTCTTCTTTATCGATTTGATTTATGCCTACTTTTTGGAAATCAATCGTGAAAGCAAGGAGAAAATCTTTAATAGCTATTGGGAAAATAAAAAACTCAATGGCTATCGTAGACAAAAACGTGTAAGAAAATCCTAGTTTGGTCTAGCCAAACTAGGATTGTTTTGTATTGAAATGATAGTAGGCGCCCAACATACCTGCTGTATTTTGGTGATGGGCAAATTCTAATCGTGTTTTTTCAGCTAGACTTGGTACCAAAGCTTCCTTCAAGGCTGTGCGGATCTTCGGTTTGAGGATAGCCTCTTGTCCCATGATACCACCACCGAGAATGACCACTTCTGGATTGGCCACATAGCAAATATTTGCCAGACCTTTTCCTAGATAGTCTACCATGCGGTCAATACCACCCATACAAATCTTGTTGCCTTCAGTGGCTTCCTTAAAGATGCGTCGGCCATTCCACTGATCAACATCTTCTCCATGTGCTTCAGCTACATATTTCACTAAAGCTGTGGTAGAAGCCAAATCTTGGAACGCTCCATCCTGCATATGCATATAACCAACTTCGCAGGCTGAATTGCTAAATCCATGGAAGACTTTCCCATCCATAATCAAGCAACCACCGATACCTGTTCCAATAGTCAAGCAAAGTGTCACACTCGCTCCCTTGCCTGAACCAGATACCGCCTCAGCCAGACCTGCACAGTTGACATCATTTTCAATCTCACAAGGAATATTAAAGCTAGTCTCGATTTCCTTTTTGAACTGGGTGCCTGCGTAGTTAGGGATTTGAGGCCCAGCGTAGAAAATCTCACCCTTGTCTGGATCCACCATTCCTGCTGAAGAAATAGCAACACCTGCTACTGGGCCTTTTTCTAAATAGCTGGCTACGATATCTTTGGTCTTTTGTAAGATATGAGGTCCACCCTTATGCGCCTCAGTCGGCATTTCATGCGTTTCAACAAGTTGGCCTTCTTGGTCGATCAAACCATATTTGATATTGGTTCCACCAATATCAATTGCAACGTAGTGTGTCATAAATACCTCCTTATGGATTAGAGGAAGCGCTCCTTGGTTTCACGAATCAAGGCTGCAGCTGCTTCTACAACTGGACGATCTTCTTCAGTCACTGGTGTCAATGGTGAACGAACAGAACCAATGTTCAGTCCTTCATTGATTTTTAATACTTCTTTAATGACACAGTACATATTACCATGTGCAGAAGTCAATTTACCGATAATCGCATTGATTGCGTATTGCAATTCACGCGCTGTTTCCAAATCTTTGTCCGCAATCAATTGGTTGAGTTTCAAGAAGAGTTCTGGCATCGCTCCATATGTACCACCAATACCAGCTTTGGCACCCATGAGACGACCACCTAGGAACTGCTCATCTGGACCATTAAAGACGATATGGTCTTCCCCACCAAGGCTGACAAAGGTTTGGATATCTTGAACTGGCATAGAAGAGTTCTTAACACCGATAACACGAGGATTTTTCAACATTTCTGTGTAAAGGCTTGGAGTCAAAGCAACCCCTGCCAATTGAGGAATGTTGTAAATTACGTAGTCTGTATTTGGAGCTGCAGAACTGATATCATTCCAGTATTTAGCAACTGAGTATTCTGGCAAGCGGAAATAAATCGGCGGAATCGTTGCAATGGCATCTACTCCTAAGCTTTCAGCATGACGAGCAAGTTCCATACTGTCTTTGGTATTGTTGCAAGCAACGTGAGCAATGATGGTCAGTTTACCTTTGGCAACTGCCATGACTTCTTCCAAAATCAACTTGCGGTCTTCAACGCTTTGGTAGATACATTCACCAGAAGAACCATTGACATAGAGACCTTGAACACCTTTATCAATGAAGTATTGCACCAAGGCACGTGTGCGCTCTGGACTTACTTCTCCTTGATCATCATAACATGCGTAGAATGCTGGAATGACACCTTCGTATTTTTTTAAATCTGACATAGATTTTCTCCTAAGTTTTCTTTTTTTCTGCTAAAAGCAGGATTTATTTTTTACGTGTTTAGTATACACCTTGTGAAAAACGCTTTCAACATCTTGTGTACACTTAGATTTTAGTTTCGATATGAATTTTGAAATGTTTATGGCTTGAAAGTAGTTTCATAGACAAGCCATCCTATTGGTATTTTGTGAAAATTTTCTCCATCAATCCAGTCTGGATAAAGACTAAGAGTCCAAACCCAAAAAGCAGGAAGGCTGAGCCACCTAAAAGTAAACTGAAGGCGGACAGATAAAGAACCATCACAATGAGAAAGAGAATAGCTAACATGAGGAAGAACCAAGGAAAGTTAAAACTTGCCAAGATAAGTCCTTTTTGTAGCACTTCTTTCCAAGTTAAATCATAGCGTGCAGCGATGGGATAGCTAGCCAACATCACGATAGTGAGGAAGATAAGAACGCCTAGACAAATAGCTTTCACCATTTGGAAAGGCATAGCTGTCTGACCCCAGAAGAGATAGAGGTCTATAAGGCTTAATGAAACAATGCCCAACTCAAGCAGACCTAACTGAAGACCTAGCTTCAGATTTTGCTTGAAAGCTCTTAGATAGATTTTAAAGACAGGCACACGTCTGCTCTTCTTAATCTCAAACATAGTCTCGTAAAGGCTAATCTTGGCCACTCCAATCGTCACGATGGGCAAACAAGTGACGACAAAAAGAAGATTGGCTGTCACGATATCCAAGACTTTCTCACTAAAACGCATGAGAAAGTTATCTGTATCAAATGCTGCCTTGATAAGGCTTACTCCTTTTTGTGCCATATTTGCTCCTCCTGATTTTTTAATCAATCAAAATTTTAAAGAGATATTTGCGAACCTTCTCTTCCATACCTGCATAGCCATTTGGCTGGTGAGGTTCTCCTGGGAAGAAAATCGCAAAATTGTGATAACCCAACAAGAGTGGGTAATGTTCATGACAATGAACAAAGCCAATGTCACTCGCTTCGTCGAATGCTACTGCTTCATCTTTGATACGTGAACCGTAGCTCGAATATTCATGCCCATCTACCAGCAAATGCAAGTCAGCATAGTTCTTATGATGCTCAAATTGATCATTTTCAGCTTGATTGAGGACATTTTCCTGAACAACTAGAAAGACTTTATCTCCGTCAATCTCATACTTACCTAGTTCGAAAGAATCTTTACGATGCTGGTAGAGATAGTCGATAGCCTTGTCTAGATTAGGATGAATCCCCTTGTAAAAGGTAATATTTTTCAAATCGTCAAAAATCATACTGTTTCCTTCGTTTCTGATAGTTAACTAAAATCATTCTTAAGTTGATAAGTGTCTAACAAAATATCTAAGGTAAGCAAATACCCAACATTTTGTAGACACTTATAACTCTGTATTCTCTTATACTCAATGAAAATTGAAGAACAAACTAGGAAGCTAACCGCAGGCAATACTTAAGTATGGCAAGGTGACGCTGACGTAGTTTGAATTCAATTTTCGCAGAGTATTAACCTTTGACAGCTCCCATAGTAATACCTTGAGTGAAGGATTTTTGGAAGACTAAGAAGACTGTTACGATTGGAACTGCTGCAAGAGCGGCACCCGCCATGATCAAACCATAGTTGGTTGCCATTTCAGCCTGCATAGTCGCAACACCGAGTGAGATGGTCAAGTTGTTACGTGAAGTCAACATAACCAACTGCATGAAGTAGTCGTTCCAAGTGTTGATGAAGGTAAAGATTGCAAGGGCTGCAAATCCTGGTTTCACAATTGGGAAGGCTACGCTCCAGAAAGTACGAATCTCACCACAACCGTCGATTTTAGCTGATTCAAGCAATTCTGTAGGGATATTCTCACTGAATTGTTTCATGAGGAAGACCCCGAATGGCCATCCAATCAAAGGCAAGATAACTGCCCAAAGAGTATCATGGATTCCCATGAAGTTGACGATACGTACCAATGGTACAAGGACAACTTGTTTTGGAAGTGCCATGGCTGCAATGAAGATTGCAAATAGAATGCGTTGCCCATAGAAACGTTTTTTAGCCAATACATAACCTGCTAAAGAAGAGGTCGCACAAACTAAGAACATGGTTACCAATGAGATAAACACAGAGTTCCACATCCACTGCATAGCAGGGTTTTGCACCATGAGTTGTTGGAAGTTCTCCATGGTTGGCATTTTAGGGAACCATTGTGGCGGAATCATAATGGTATCAGGCTGTGATTTGAAAGCACCTGTCAAAATCCAGTAGAATGGAAAGATGAACAGCACGGTCAACAAGAGCAAGATAATAGTTGAAATAACAGTGAAAGCTGTTAAAGGTTTCTTTTGTGTAGATTGCATAGCTGTCTCCTTTCTTTAGTATTCTACGTCGTTTCCAAGTACTTTAAATTGAACAAAGCTTACGATAGCGATCATGACTGCCAAGAAGACGCCGATAGTGTTTGCATAACCGTATTCTGTCAATTGGAAGGCTTTTTCGTAAAGGTAGTACATAAGTGTACTTGTTGAGTAGTTTGGACCACCAGATGTCAACAACTGAATCAAGGCGAAACACTGGAATGAGTTGATTGTTGTAATGATTGCAATGTAAAGTGTTGTTGGAAGAAGGCTAGGCCATTTAATTTTCCAGAACACTTGCAATTCAGTCGCACCGTCAACCCGAGCTGCTTCCACCAATGAATTGTCAATATTTCCCATGGCAGCGATATAAAGGATAATCGGCTGACCAACAGATGTAGTCAAAAGGATAATCATAATCGCCATCAAAGCCCAGTTTTTATCTCCCAACCAAGAAATGTTTTGGCTGATGATGTGGCTTGACTTAAGGACAAAGTTTAGAATCCCTGATAGTGGGTCATAAATCCATTTCCAAACAACTGTTACGGCAACACTACCTGTTACAACAGGAAGGAAGAAGACGAAACGGTAGAAAGATCTGGCAATGGCATTTTGATGATATGTCTGAGATGCTACAAAGAGTGAGAATAGAACAACAACTGGTACAGATCCAATAACCAGAATCACGGTATTAATCAAAGACTTCATAAAGACAGGGTCTTTAAACATACGAACGTAGTTGTCCAAGCCCACAAACTCAAATTTAGTCATTGAGTAGTTAAAGAAACTTGTAATGAATCCCATAATCATAGGAGCCAATACAAAGATGACAAAGAAGAATAATACTGGTGCTAGGAAAGCATAGGAAATCACTGTTTCCCGCATACGAATTTTATTGACTTTCACAGTCGGCACCTCTCTTTCACAAATAGAATATTTTGGATTTTCTTGAACTGTTTTAAAATCAAAATGAAATTTTTTAAGATTCGCTTATGTAAGAACTTCATTTTAATTTCGTGACAGTTCCTTACATTTCAAACAAAATCCTCCCTTTTCTTACATAAGCTATGTACAGGGAAAAGGGAGGAGTCAATCTGAATTAGTGCTTATTATTTTGTAGCTTTTTTAATTGTTTCGTTAGCTTTTTCAGTGAAGGCTTTTAAAGCATCCGCTGGTTTTTCGTCACCATTTGATACAGATTGCAACATTGGGAACCAAAGTGTTCTCATTTCAGCAAAGCCATTGATAGTGTTGTAGTATGGTGAGTAGTATTTAGTCCAACCACTGATTGTTTCCATACGTTTGTCTTCATAAAGTTTGCCAAATGATGTACGAACTGGGAAGGCACCTGTACGAACAACGTCTTTTGGACCCCATTCTTTGTCATCCGCGATGAATTGAACGAATTTCTTAGATGCTGCGACTTTCTTGTCGTCTTTATTGTTGAATACTGCAAATCCATTTACAAGGTATTCAAGAGCTGGTTTACCTGAATCTGATGGGAATGGTACTTCTACCACTTCTACTTTACTTGCTTCCAAGAGTTTAGCTTGGATACCGTTTTGAGCTGGTGCCCAAAGGATTGTGTAAGATGTTTGACCGTTGGCAAAGTTTTGGATATCTGCTCCACCGTCAAATTGTGAACCATTGTTCAACAAACCGTCTTTAATCCAGCTAGCTGCTTTTTCAAGACCTTTGACGAATTTAGGATCATCAGTTGTATATTTTGTTACATCTTTATCTGTTACAGAAGCTCCATAAAGGTTTGCAATGAAGGCACGTGTTCCTTGGTCTCCCCCTTGACCAGAACTGAACAATGAACCTGGTGTGTAGCCTTTATCTTTAAGTGCTTTCAAAACTTTTTCAAAATCATCAGTAGTCCAACCTTCTTTTACAAGGTTTGCAACTCCAGCTTCTTCCAACATTTTCTTGTTCATAGCCATGTAGAATGGAGCTGAACTAATTGGATACATGTAAGCTTTGTCTCCAGCTTTACTTGCTTGTACGATATTTTCGTTGTTAACATCTTTGACGAATTCGTCTGTGAAGAGGTCGTTCAACTCAGCCAATTTACCATTTTTACCGTATTGGATGATACGTCCTGGTGCGTCAAACAGTACATCTGGAGCTGTTCCTGCTTCAATAGCTGTTGTGATTTTTTCAGGACCTGACTTGAAGTCGATGGTTTCCAATTTCACTTTTACATCTGGATTTGCTTTTTCAAACGCTTCGATGATTGATTTTTCATATGTTCCAACACCGTCACCAGTTTTTTCTTGAGTGAAGACTGGGAATGCCCACCAAGTGATTTCTGTTTTTCCGCTATCGCTACCAGATTTTCCAGCATCTTTACTTCCGCCAGAATTACCACATGCAGCAAGGCCAAGAACCGCAGCACCCGCAAGTACTGTACAAGCTAGTTTTCTAAATTTCATTTGTATTCTCCTAATTGATAAGCGTATCCATATTGGATAATGAGTAAGATTGAACTTGTATACGTTTTCATTTTATCCGACGCATCCACCACTCTCCTCTTTTTTGAGATTGTGTTATTTAAGACCAGCAACGAAGCGTTCTGTAATCTCTTTTGGTCTAGTAATAGCGCCACCAACAACGATGCCTCGCACTCCATATCCAAGGATTTGTTTGGCTTGTTCTGGTGTATGAATTTTCCCTTCTGCAATGACATCTACACCGGCATCACAGAGTTTTTTAATTAATTCAAAATCGGGACCATCCACTTTTGGACTGTAAGATGTGTATCCTGATAAAGTTGTTCCGACAAAGTCAATTCCTGCTTCAACAGCTGCCAATCCTTCTTCGAAAGTACTTGTATCAGCCATCAAGAGCTGGTTAGGATATTTCTCCTTAACCTGACGAATGAAGTCTTGAATCTCTAAACCATCATAGCGTTCACGCTTGGTACAATCCAGAGCAATTACCTCTATATCAAGTTCTGCCAATTCATCAACTTCTTTCATAGTAGCAGTGATGAAGGGTTCTTGTGGTGGATAATCTCGTTTAATTATCCCAATGATTGGAAGTTTTGTGACCTCCTTGATTTCCTTGATATCACGAACACTGTTTGCTCGGATACCGACTGCTCCACCTTGCTCAGCCGCTTTGACCAGCAAGGGAATGACTCCTCCCGCTTCTGTATAGAGCGGTTCGTGAGGAAGGGCCTGACAAGAAACGATGATTCCATCTTTGATTTGTGCAATCAAGGCTTCTTTAGTAATCTGTGGCATCCTCTTTCCTCCTTTTCTTTGTTCTTATGGGTTCATTATATATTATTTTTAAAGCGCTTTCAATACTTTGTGGTAGAATAGATTTCAGTTTCAAAAGTATTTTATAGAACAGCAGTTTCTGAAAGTAGTTTCAGCACTGTCTTATTTTCAATTCGCTCAGTATCTAAAATGATAAAAAGAGATAGCCATCTTTCAAATGAGCCATCTCTTTTATCATTAACGATGAGCTAAATTCATTTTATTCAAGACCTAGTCTAGTTTTCTTTTCGTTTCTTTCCTAATGTAAAGACGGATAAGAGACCTGCCACTAATCCTATAGAAATAAGGGTTGTGTTTTCTTTGCTTCCAGTATTTGGAAGCTCATTTTGTTTAGCCGCTGGTGCTTGATAAGTAGCACCTTGTCCAAGAGATAACTTCTTAGCTGGACGTTCGTTTGCAGCTGCTAAGACTGGTTTGGTTTCTCCCTTGTACTCTGGCACTTCATGGATTGCTGCCTCAGCTCCATTGACACCTCCTTTATACTCAGGAAGAGCATTTGAAGCTGCCAAGACAAAGTTAGCACCACCTCTATATTCCGGAACCTCATTTGAAGCTGCTAGAACTGAATTTACGCCCCCTTTGAATTCCGGTTTTTCTACTGTTGGTGCTGGCTCTTCTCCCACTGTTGCTAAGGGACCTGTATATTCAGGAATTTCTGTTACAAGAGCTTCTACTCCATTCACTCCACCTGTAAACTCCGGTTTTTCTACTGTTGGCGCTGGTTCTTCTCCCACTGTTGCCAATGGACCTGTATATTCAGGAGCTTCTTCAGTTACTGCA
>NZ_JVJI01000129.1:0-14529 GCF_001072665.1 Streptococcus pseudopneumoniae
ATCCTATCAAGCCTGGTACTATTTGAAATCAGATGGTTCGTATGCTCGTAATGCATGGCAAGGCTCATACTATCTTAAATCGAATGGTAAAATGGCTCAGAGTGAATGGGTTTATGATACATCCTATCAAGCCTGGTACTATTTGAAATCAGATGGTTCATATGCTCGTAATGCATGGCAAGGCTCATACTATCTTAAATCAAATGGTAAAATGGCTGTCAATGAATGGGTAGATGGTGGGCGTTATTATGTAGATGGCTCAGGTTTGTGGAAATCAAATTCAAATTCGAATTCGAATTCCAAAGTAACTAATAAAGGCTTATATTATAGCGTTCAAGGGAAGTACGATGAGATTCTTGTTGTAAATAAACACTATCCTTTGTCTAAAGACTACAATCCAGGTGAAAACCCAACTGCTAAAGCTGCCTTTTTAAAACTGATTGCACAGATGCAAAAAGAAGGCTATGCTATCGGCAATAACTATAGTAGATTTAGAAGTTATGGAACTCAAGCACAATTATATCAAAGCTACGTAAATAAAGAAGGTCAGGCTGCGGCTGATCGTTATTCAGCTAGACCTGGCTATAGTGAACACCAAACAGGACTTGCATTTGATGTAATTGGGACAGATGGGAACTTAGTTGAAGATGCTGGTGCGGCTCAATGGTTATTGGATCATGCAGCAGACTATGGATTTGTTGTTCGTTACCTTAAAGGAAAAGAAAGTGTAACTGGCTATATGCACGAAGAATGGCATTTACGCTATGTTGGAAAAGAAGCCAAGGAAATTGCAGCAAGTGGTTTGACACTTGAAGAATACTACGGATTTGATGGTGGCGACTATCTTAACTAAAATTTGTCACTAATATAATGCAAACCTTTGCATTGATCGAAAATTTTTGTTATACTATTCCTGTAAGCATTTCCATTAATGAAAAGATATAAAGGAGAAAAGATGAGTCAAAAGATTATTGGGATTGACCTTGGTGGAACTTCTATCAAATTTGCAATCTTGACAACAGCAGGAGAGATCCAAGAAAAATGGTCTATCAAGACCAACATTTTGGATGAGGGAAGTCATATCGTAGATGATATGATTGAGTCTATTCAACATCGCTTGGACTTGCTTGGATTAGCAGCAGCGGACTTCCAAGGAATTGGAATGGGATCACCAGGTGTGGTTGACCGTGAAAAAGGGACTGTTATTGGTGCCTACAACCTCAACTGGAAAACCCTTCAACCAATCAAAGAAAAGATTGAAAAAGCCTTGGGCATTCCTTTCTTCATCGATAATGATGCCAACGTAGCTGCTCTTGGTGAGCGCTGGATGGGTGCTGGAGATAACCAACCAGACGTTGTCTTTATGACACTTGGTACAGGTGTTGGTGGCGGTATCGTCGCAGAAGGCAAATTGCTTCACGGTGTTGCTGGTGCGGCAGGTGAGCTTGGCCACATTACTGTTGACTTTGACCAACCAATCGCATGTACTTGCGGTAAGAAAGGTTGCCTTGAGACAGTTGCTTCAGCAACAGGGATTGTCAACTTGACTCGTCGCTATGCCGATGAATACGAAGGCGATGCAGCCTTGAAACGCTTGATTGATAACGGAGAAGAAGTAACTGCTAAGACAGTCTTTGACCTTGCAAAAGAAGGAGACGACCTTGCTTTGATCGTTTACCGTAACTTCTCACGTTACTTGGGAATCGCTTGTGCTAACATCGGATCAATCCTAAACCCATCAACCATCGTCATCGGTGGTGGGGTGTCAGCTGCAGGAGAATTCCTTCTACAAGGTGTTCAAAAAGTTTACGACGAAAATACCTTCCCACAAGTACGCACAACAACTAAATTGGCTCTTGCAACTCTAGGAAATGACGCTGGAGTTATCGGAGCAGCATCACTTGTATTGCAATAAGATAAAAAAGGAGAAAATTGCTTTCCAGAAGCGAGTGATTTTCCTCCTTTCTTTTTTTATGCTATACTAGTTAGGACAATGAATGAGGTGAAACGAAATGACAAAAGCAGATACGATTTTTAAAGAAAATATTGAACGAATCCTCAAAGACGGTGTCTTTTCTGAGCAGGCTCGTCCTAAGTACAAGGATGGAACCGTGGCTAACTCCAAGTACATAACCGGTGCCTTTGCCGAGTATGACTTGGCAAAGGGGGAATTCCCCATTACAACCTTGCGTCCCATTGCCATCAAATCCGCCATCAAAGAAGTTCTCTGGATTTACCAAGACCAGTCAAATAGCCTAGACGTGCTTAATGACAAGTACAATGTTCACTACTGGAATGACTGGGAAGTGGGAAATACGGGAACTATTGGTGAGCGTTACGGGGCGGTCGTTAAGAAACACGATATCATCAATAAGCTTCTCAAGCAGTTGGAAGCCAATCCTTGGAACCGTCGCAACATTATCTCTCTCTGGGATTACCAAGCTTTTGATGAGACGGACGGCCTCCTCCCATGTGCCTTTCAGACCATGTTTGATGTCCGCCGTGTAGACGGAGAAATCTATCTGGATGCGACCTTGACTCAGCGTTCGAATGATATGCTAGTGGCCCACCACATCAATGCTATGCAGTATGTGGCTCTTCAAATGATGATTGCCAAGCATTTCGGCTGGAAGGTTGGGAAGTTCTTCTACTTTATCAACAACCTCCATATCTATGACAATCAATTTGAACAAGCTGAGGAATTGCTTCGACGTGAGCCGTCAAACTGCCAACCACGTTTGGTTTTAAATGTGCCAGATAAAACCAACTTCTTTGATATCAAAGCGGAAGATTTTGAGTTGGTGGATTATGACCCTGTCAAGCCGCAGTTGAAGTTTGATCTAGCTATTTAAAAGAATAGAAAAAAGAAGTTGAGAATAATCCCAACTTCTTTTGTTTCTTAACGTGATACGCGGCGACGAGCTGCTTTTTTACGGTTTTCTTCGATGAAAGCTGCTTTTTGCTCTTCTGGTTCAATCACTTTCTTTTTAAATGCGTATACTGCACCTGCAACTGCAGCGACAGTTCCTGCGACACCTGTTACAAGACCTTTAGCGAATCCTTTAGCCATGAGTCTTCCTCCTTTATATTCTCAATCAGCCAGCCTCCTCAAGAGGTCACATTTTTCTGACTGACCTTTTTGTGTTATAATAATAGTAACGAAAAAATGGGAATTTTTCAAGGAAAAAAGATGAAAACAAAAATAATTGTGATTGTTGGACCGACTGCTGTTGGAAAAACAGCCCTTGCCATTGAAGTGGCCAAGTGTTTTAATGGCGAAGTGGTTAGTGGAGATAGCCAGCAAGTCTATCGAGGTCTAGATATTGGAACGGCTAAGGCTAGTCCAGAAGAGCAGGCAGCTGTTCCTCATCATTTAATCGATGTTAGAGAGGTAACCGAGTCTTACTCAGCTTTTGATTTTGTTTCAGAAGCTAAGATGGCTATTGAGGATATTGACAGTCGGGGTAAGCTTGCAATTATCGCTGGTGGAACAGGGCTTTATATCCAGAGCTTACTTGAAGGCTACCACCTGGGTGGGGAGACTCCCCATGAGGAAATTTTGGCCTATAGGGCTAGCTTGGAGCCTTATACAGATGAGGAGTTAGCCCATCTGGTAGAGCAAGCAGGTCTTGAAATTCTCCAGTTTAATCGTCGTCGTGCGATGCGTGCCTTGGAAATTGCCCATTTTGGTCAGGATTTGGAAAATAAAGAGAGTCTATATGAACCGCTGATTATCTGCTTGGACGATGAGCGCAGTCAGCTTTATGAGCGTATCAATCGCCGAGTAGATCTAATGTTTGAGGCTGGGCTTTTGGATGAGGCTAAGTGGCTCTTTGACCATTATACAGATGTGCAGGCAGCCAAGGGCATTGGCTACAAGGAATTCTTTCCGTATTTTCGTGGGGAGCAGACTTTGGAGGAAGCTAGTGAGAGTCTCAAACAGGCGACCCGCCGTTTTGCCAAGCGTCAGTTAACCTGGTTCCGTAATCGTATGCAGGTCACCTTTTATCAGATTGGAGAAGCTGGTGTGCAAGACCGCATTTTAAGCCAGATAGAGGAGTTTTTAGATGATTGAAACGGAGAAAAAAGAGGAGCGGGTCCTGCTTATTGGTGTGGAATTGCAGGGTATGGACAATTTTGACCTCTCCATGGAAGAATTGGCCAGTCTAGCTAAGACAGCTGGGGCAGTCGTTGTAGATAGCTACAGACAAAAACGTGAAAAATATGATTCCAAGACCTTCGTCGGATCTGGTAAGTTAGAAGAAATTGCGCTCATGGTGGATGCAGAAGAAATCACCACTGTCATCGTCAACAACCGTTTAACTCCACGGCAAAATGTCAATTTAGAAGAAGTTCTGGGTGTTAAGGTCATTGACCGTATGCAGTTGATTCTGGATATCTTTGCCATGCGGGCTCGAAGCCATGAAGGGAAGCTCCAAGTCCACCTAGCCCAGCTCAAATATCTCTTGCCTCGCTTGGTTGGTCAGGGAATTATGCTCAGTCGTCAGGCAGGGGGAATTGGTTCCCGTGGACCTGGTGAAAGCCAGTTGGAGTTAAACCGTCGTAGTGTTCGCAACCAAATCACGGATATCGAGCGCCAGCTCAAGGTGGTTGAGAAAAATCGGGCGACTGTCAGAGAAAAACGTTTGGAGTCCAGCACCTTTAAGATTGGTTTGATTGGTTACACCAATGCTGGGAAGTCAACTATCATGAACACCTTGACCAGTAAGACCCAGTATGAAGCGGACGAGCTCTTTGCGACTCTGGATGCGACGACTAAGAGTATCCATCTGGGAGGCAATCTCCAAGTAACTTTGACAGATACAGTTGGCTTTATCCAAGATTTGCCGACAGAGTTGGTGTCCAGTTTCAAGTCAACCTTGGAAGAAAGCAAGCATGTGGACCTTCTGGTTCATGTGATCGATACCAGCAATCCTTACCATGAGGAGCATGAAAAAACAGTCCTGTCCATCATGAAAGACCTGGACATGGAAGATATTCCTCGCTTGACCCTTTATAATAAAGCGGATTTGGTGGAGGATTTTACGCCGACCCAAACGCCTTATACCCTCATTTCTGCCAAGTCTGAGGATAGTCGTGAGAACTTGCAGACACTATTTTTAGAGAAAATCAAGGATATTTTTGAATCTTTTACCCTGCGCGTGCCTTTTTCTAAGTCCTACAAGATTCATGATTTAGAAAGTGTTGCGATTCTTGAAGAACGTGATTATCAGGAAGACGGCGAAGTGATTACAGGCTACATTTCCGAGAAAAATAAATGGAGGTTAGAGGAATTTTATGACTGATATTAAAACCTTGGCTCTAAAATATGGGGGCTATACAAGTCTGGATAAGGTCTATCTGGATCAACTTCTAGCTGGTAAAACAGAGCAAGAGCAGTTGGCACTGATCACTCCTCCGCCTAGCGTGGTCAATGCTTATTTTGCAGAACTCTACCAGAAAAAAAGTCCTGAGGCTGCGACGGATTATTTTGCGGAACTCAGTCAGGAACTGAATCTTTACAATACTGAGCCAAGTTTCACCCTAGAAAATAAGCCTTTTATTCGGCTTAATCTGTCGGGTAAATCCTTTGGTTTTTGTTATGAGAGTGAGGGTCTGGGTCGGATTTTCTCTGAAAATGAAGAGAAGATTTCGGATGACTTGCTTTTTGAAATTGCGCAAATTTTCCCCCATCAACTGGTCTTTGAAGAGTCTGGTAAGATTTACATGAAGGCTGTTGTAGATGAGGAAGTTGTTAGCATGGAGAGTCTCACAGCTTTGACTGATTTGGAAAGCTTGGCTGATGGTCGTAAACGTCTCAAAGCCTACAGTCAAGAGGATTTATTGCAAGAAGCTAGAGCTTTTACTGGCAAGCGCTATTTCCGATCGGAAAACCGCACAGCCATGTTATATATTGATTAATTAGAAAGTATCGAATGGATATTCAATTTTTAGGAACGGGGGCAGGTCAGCCCTCTAAAGCCCGCAATGTTTCCAGTCTCGCCCTGAAACTCTTGGACGAGATTAACGAAGTCTGGCTCTTTGACTGTGGAGAAGGTACGCAAAATCGCATTCTGGAAACCACAATTCGACCACGTAAGGTCAGCAAAATCTTTATTACCCACCTACATGGAGACCACATCTTTGGCTTGCCAGGTTTCCTTTCTAGCCGTGCCTTTCAGGCCAATGAAGAGCAGACAGATTTGGAAATCTATGGACCTCAGGGAATCAAGTCATTTGTCTTAACCAGCCTTCGTGTGTCAGGTTCTCGTCTGCCCTACCGCATTCATTTCCATGAGTTTGACCAAGATTCCCTTGGGAAAATCCTTGAGACCGATAAATTCACTGTGCATGCAGAGGAGTTGGACCACACTATTTTCTGCGTTGGCTATCGTGTCATGCAAAAGGACTTGGAAGGAACTTTAGATGCTGAAAAGCTCAAGGCAGCTGGAGTCCCATTTGGCCCACTTTTTGGGAAAATCAAGAACGGGCAGGATGTTGTTTTGGAAGACGGTACTGAAATCAAGGCGGCTGACTATATCTCAGCGCCACGTCCAGGTAAGATTATCACCATTCTGGGTGACACCCGCAAAACCAATGCTAGTGTGCGTCTGGCTGTCAATGCCGACGTCCTAGTTCATGAGTCCACTTATGGCAAGGGCGATGAAAAAATTGCTCGTAACCACGGCCACTCTACTAACATGCAGGCAGCGCAGGTGGCAGTAGAAGCAGGTGCCAAACGCCTCTTGCTCAACCATATCAGTGCCCGTTTCCTCTCAAAAGATATCAGCAAGCTCAAGAAAGATGCTGCTAGCATTTTTGAAAATGTCCATGTCGTCAAAGATTTGGAAGAAGTGGAAATCTAAAAGATTGAGAAAGGATAAGTATGCCTACTATTCTCATTACCGGAGCTAGCGGTGGCCTAGCCCAAGAAATGGTCAAACTCTTGCAAAATGACCAACTCATCTTGCTTGGTAGAAATAAGGAAAAATTAGTCCAACTCTACGGAAACCATCCACAAGCAGAATTGATTGAAATCGATATTACCGATGATTCAGCCTTAGAAACTCTGGTAGCAGACCTCTATCTCCGTTATGGCAAGATTGATGTCTTGATTAATAACGCTGGTTACGGAATTTTTGAGGAATTTGACCAGATTTCTGACCAAGATATTCATCAGATGTTCGAGGTCAATACCTTTGCCCTGATGAATCTATCTCGACGCCTTGCGGCTCGTATGAAGGAAAGTCGAAAAGGCCATATTATCAATATCGTCAGCATGGCAGGTTTGATTGCTACTGGCAAGTCTAGTCTCTACTCTGCTACCAAGTTTGCGGCCATTGGTTTTTCAAATGCTCTGCGTCTCGAACTCATGCCTCATGGTGTTTATGTAACGACGGTCAATCCAGGACCAATCCGAACAGGATTTTTCGACCAAGCCGACCCAGATGGTACCTATCTCAAGTCGGTTGAACGCTTCCTGTTGAAACCAGATGCAGTGGCTAAAAAGATTGTCAAGATTATAGGAAAAAACAAACGAGAACTTAATCTCCCGATTTTGTTGAACCTAGCCCATAAGTTTTATACTCTCTTTCCCAAGCTAGCTGATAAGTTGGCAGGAGAAACTTTTAATTATAAATAGAAGAAGTTCCTTTTAAAGGGACTTTTTTACTTCTTTTAATTTAAAGGTTAATAAGTGTTTTTTCTTTTAAAACTACATTCAGTTTTTTAATTCTTCTACAAATTTTAGAAAAAACTATCAAAAATATTATTTCATATGCTAAAGTATTGAAAATTCCTATATTATTTAATAAAATAAGGGTAAAAGACTATTAAAAGTTATGCGCTTACATAAAAATGAAAGCGATTACTAAAAAGGAGGATTTTATGGAAAAAAGCCATTGGAATCGTAAAAGAGTCTATAGCATTCGTAAATTTGCTGTAGGAGCTTGCTCAGTAATGATTGGAACTTGTGCAGTTCTATTCGCAGGAAATATAGCTGGAGAATCTGTAGTTAATGCGGATGAAACACCTATTACTCGTACTGCTGAGAAACCTAAAGAGGAAAATCCTATAGTAGAAGAAAAGGTTGATCAAGCTTTGGAAACTAAAAATGTTATCGAAAGTACAGCACAAAAACAACCTAGTGCCACTGAATCTATTTCATCTGAGAAGAAAGAAGATGAAGCAGTGACTCCAAAAGAGGAAAAAGCATCTTCAAAATCTGAAGAAAAAGCTCCAAAGATAGAATCACAAGCTTCAAGTCAAGAAAAACCGCTCAAGGAAGATGTTAAAGCTGTGACCAATGAAGAAGTCAACCAAATGATTGAAGACAGAAAAGTGAATTTTAACCAAAATTGGCACTTTAAACTCAATGCTAATTCTAAGGAAGCCATTAAACCGGATGCAGATGTATCTACGTGGAAAAAATTAGATTTACCGCATGACTGGAGTATCTTTAACGATTTTGATCATGAATCTCCTGCACAAAATGAAGGTGGACAGCTTAACGGTGGAGAAGCTTGGTATCGCAAGACTTTCAAACTAGATGAAAAAGACCTCAAGAAAAATGTTCGCCTTACTTTTGATGGCGTCTACATGGATTCTCAAGTTTATGTCAATGGTCAGTTAGTGGGTCATTATCCAAATGGTTATAACCAATTTTCATATGATATCACTAACTATTTGAACAAAGATGGACGTGAGAATGTAATTGCTGTTCATGCGGTCAACAAGCAGCCAAGCAGCCGTTGGTATTCAGGAAGTGGTATCTACCGTGATGTGACTTTACAAGTGACAGATAAGGTTCATGTTGAGAAAAATGGGACAACTATTTTAACACCAAAACTTGAAGAACAACAACATGGCAAGGTTGAAACTCATGTGACCAGCAAAATTGTCAATACAGACGACAAAGACCATCAACTTGTAGCAGAATATCAAATCGTTGAACGTGGTGGTCAGGCTGTGACAGGTCTAGTACGTACAGAGAGCCGTACCTTGAAAGCACATGAAGTAACTAGTCTTGATGCGATTTTAGAAGTTGAAAGACCAAAACTCTGGACCGTTTTAAATGACAAACCGGCCTTGTATGAATTAGTTACACGTGTTTACCGGGACGGTCAATTAGTTGATGCTAAGAAGGATCTGTTTGGTTACCGTTACTATAACTGGACTCCAAATGAGGGCTTCTCTTTGAATGGGGAACGCATTAAATTCCATGGAGTTTCCTTGCACCATGACCACGGAGCGCTTGGAGCAGAAGAAAACTACAAGGCTGAGTACCGTAGACTGAAACAGATGAAGGAAATGGGAGTGAATTCGATTCGTACGACTCACAACCCAGCAAGTCCTCAGACTTTACAGATTGCAGCTGAACTTGGCTTACTTGTTCAAGAAGAGGCCTTTGATACTTGGTATGGCGGAAAGAAACCTTATGACTACGGACGTTTCTTTGAAAAGGATGCTACCCATCCCGAGGCTAAAAAAGGTGAAAAATGGTCCGACTACGATTTACGTACTATGGTAGAGAGAGACAAAAATAATCCTGCTGTTTTTATGTGGTCAATCGGAAATGAAATCGGTGAAGCAAATGGGGATCCTCATTCTCTAGCGACTGTTAAACGTCTAGTCAAAGTTATCAAGGATGTTGATAAGACTCGTTATGTTACCATGGGAGCAGATAAGTTCCGTTTCGGTAATGGTAGCGGTGGGCATGAAAAAATTGCTGATGAACTCGATGCTGTTGGATTTAACTACTCTGAAGATAATTACAAAGCCCTTAGAGCTAAGCATCCAAACTGGTTGATTTATGGATCAGAAACATCTTCAGCAACGCGTACAAGAGGAAGTTACTTCCACCCAGAGCGTGAGTGGGTACAAAGTAATCAGTCATGGCGTAACTATGAACAGTCAGATTATGGAAATGACCGTGTTGGTTGGGGTAAAACGGCAACTGCTTCATGGACATTTGACCGTGATAATGCTGGCTATGCTGGTCAATTCATTTGGACAGGTACGGACTATATCGGTGAACCAACTCCATGGCACAACCAAAACAACACGCCGGTTAAAAGCTCTTACTTTGGTATCGTAGATACTGCAGGTATTCCAAAAAATGACTTTTATCTTTACCAAAGTCAATGGGTTTCTGCAAAGAAAAAACCAATGGTTCACCTTCTTCCTCACTGGAACTGGGAAAACAAAGAGTTGATAGACAATGTAGCAGACGCGGAAAATAAAATCCCTGTACGTGTTTATTCTAATGCTGCAAGTGTAGAATTGTTCTTGAATGGAAAATCTCTTGGTCTTAAGACTTTCAACAAAAAACAAACTAGCGATGGACGAACTTACCAAGAAGGTGCTAATGCTAATGAACTTTATCTTGAATGGAAAGTTGCTTATCAACCAGGTACCTTGGAAGCAATTGCTCGTGATGAATCTGGCAAGGAAATTGCTCGAGATAAGATTACGACTGCTGGTAAGCCAGCGGCTGTTCGTCTTATCAAGGAAGACCACGCCATCGCAGCAGATGGAAAAGACTTGACATACATCTACTACGAAATCGTTGACAGCCAAGGGAATGTAGTACCAACTGCCAATAATCTGGTTCGCTTCCAATTACACGGACAAGGTCAACTTGTCGGTGTCGATAACGGGGAACAAGCCAGCCGTGAACGCTATAAGGCGCAAGCAGATGGTTCTTGGATTCGTAAAGCCTTTAATGGTAAAGGTGTTGCCATTGTCAAATCAACTGAACAAGCAGGTAAATTCACACTGACAGCCCATTCAGATCTCTTGAAATCTAGTCAAGTAACTGTCTTTACTGGTAAAAAAGAAGGACAAGAGAAGACTGTTTTGGGGACAGAAGTAGCAAGAGTTCGTACATTAATCGGTAAAGATCCAAAAATGCCGAAAACAGTAGGTTTTGTATACAGTGATGGTAGTCGTGAAAAACTTCCAGTAACTTGGTCTCAAGTCGATGTTAGTCAAGCAGGAGTTGTGACTGTTAAAGGTACAGCAAATGGACGTGAGGTAGAGGCTCGTGTCGAGGTTCTAGCAATTGCGAAAGAACTTCCGACTGTAAAACGTATTGCGCCTGGAGCAGACTTGAACACTGTAGATAAATATGTGTCAATACTTGTAACCGATGGAAGTGTACAAGAGTATGAAGTAGATAGATGGGAGATTGCGGAAGCAGATAAAGCCAAACTTTCAGTAGCTGGATCACGTATTCAAATGACTGGTCAGTTAGCTGGAGAAACTATTCATGCAACCCTTGTGGTAGAAGAAGGAAATGCTGCAGCACCTGCAGTGCCAACTGTTACTGTTGGTGGTGAGGCAGTAACAGGGCTTACTAGTCAACAACCAATGCAATACCGCACTCTTGCTTATGGTGCCCAATTGCCAGAAGTCATAGCAAGTGCTGAAAATGCTGATGTTACAGTTCTTCAAGCAAGCGCAGCAAACGGCATGCGTGCGAGCATCTTTGTTCAGTCTAAAGATGGTGGCCCTCTTCAAACCTATGCAATTCAATTCCTAGAAGAAGCACCAAAAATTGCTCACTTGAGCTTGCAAGTGGAACAAGCTGACGGTCTCAAAGAAGACCAAACAGTCAACTTGTCGGTTCGAGCTCATTATCAAGATGGAACGCAAGCTGTATTACCAGCTGATAAGGTGAGCTTCTCTACAAGTGGTGAAGGGGAAGTTGCAGTCCGAAAAGGAATGCTTGAGTTGCATAAACCAGGAGCACTTACTCTGAAAGCTGAATATGAGGGTGCTACAGGTCAAATCAATCTCACTATACAAGCCAATACTGAGAAGAAGATTGCGCAATCCATCCGTCCTGTAAATGTAGTGACAGATTTACACCAAGAACCTACTCTTCCGTCAACAGTAACGGTTGAGTATGACAAAGGTTTCCCTAAAGCTCACAAAGTCACTTGGCAAGCTATTCCGAAAGAAAAACTAGACCACTATCAAAGCTTTGAAGTGTTAGGTAAAGTTGAAGGAACTGACCTGGAAGCGCGTGCTAAAGTATCTGTAGAAGGTATCGTTTCAGTTGAAGAAGTTAGTGTGACAACTCCAATCGCAGAAGCACCGCAATTACCAGAAAGCGTTCGTACATATGATTCAAATGGTCACGTTTCATCAGCTAAGGTTGCATGGGATGCGATTCGTCCAGAGCAATACGCTAAGGAAGGTGTCTTTACAGTTAATGGTCGCTTAGAAGGTACTCAATTAACAACTAAACTTCATGTTCGCGTATCTGCTCAAACTGAGCAAGGTGCAAACATTTCTGACCAATGGACCGGTTCAGAATTGCCACTTGCCTTTGCTTCAGACTCAAATCCAACCGACCCTGTTTCAAATGTCAACGATAAATTGATTTCCTTTAATGACCGACCAGCCAATCGTTGGACAAACTGGAATCGTAGTAATCCAGAAGCTTCAGTCGGTGTCCTATTCGGAGATTCAGGTATCTTGAGTAAACGCTCCGTTGATAATCTAAGTGTCGGATTCCACGAAGACCATGGAGTCGGTGCACCGAAATCTTATGTGATTGAGTATTATGTTGGTAAGACTGTTCCAACAGCTCCTAAGAATCCTAGCTTTGTCGGTAATGAAAACCATGTCTTTAATGATCCTGCTAATTGGAAACAAGTGACTAATCTAAAAGCTCCAGAACAACTCAAGGCTGGAGAAATGAATCACTTTAGCTTTGATAAAGTTGAAACCTATGCTGTTCGCATTCGCATGGTTAAAGCAGATAACAAGCGTGGAACGTCTATCACAGAAGTACAAATCTTTGCGAAACAAGTTGCGGCAGCCAAACAAGGACAAACAAGAATACAAGTTGACGGCAAAGACTTAGCAAACTTCAACCCTGATTTGACAGACTACTACCTTGAGTCTGTAGATGGAAAAGTTCCCGCAGTCACAGCAAGTGTTAGCAACAATGGTCTCGCAACCGTCGTTCCAAGTGTTCGTGAAGGTGAGCCAGTTCGTGTCATCGCGAAAGCTGAAAATGGCGACATCTTAGGAGAATACCGTCTGCACTTCACTAAGGATAAAGACTTACTTTCTCGTAAACCAGTTGCTGCAGTTAAACAAGCTCGCTTGTTGCAACTAGACCAACCACTTGAATTGCCAACTAAGGTTCCGGTTTACTTCACAGGTAAAGACGGCTACGAAACAAAAGACCTGACAGTTGAATGGGAAGAAGTTCCAGCAGAAAATCTGACAAAAGCAGGTCAATTTATTGTTCGAGGTCGTGTCCTTGGTAGCAATCTTACTGCTGAGTTCACTGTAAGAGTGACAGACAAACTTGGTGAGGCTCTTTCAGATAACCCTAACTATGATGAAAACAGTAACCAGGCCTTTGCTTCAGCAACTAATGATATTGACGACAGTTCTCATGACCGTGTAGACTATATCAATGATAGAGATCACTCTGAAAATCGTCGTTGGACAAACTGGTCTAAAACGCCATCTTCTAATCCAGAAGTATCAGCAGGTGTGATCTTCCGTGAAAATGGTAAGATTGTCGAACGGACTGTTGCGCAAGCCAAACTTCACTTCTTTGCAGATAGTGGTACGGATGCGCCTTCTAAACTTGTTTTAGAGCGCTATGTCGGTCCAGACTTTGAAGTGCTAACCTACTATTCAAACTACCAAGCTTACGAATCTGGACATCCATTTAACAATCCAGAAAATTGGGAAGCTGTTCCTTATCGTGTGGATAAAGACATTGCAGCTGGTGATGAAATCAACGTAACATTTAAAGCTGTCAAAGCTAAAGCCATGAGATGGCGTATGGAGCGTAAAGCAGATAAGAGCGGTGTTGCGATGATTGAGATGACCTTCCTTGCACCAAGTGAATTGCCTCAAGAAAGTACTCAATCGAAGATTCTTGTAGATGGAAAAGAACTTCCTGATTTCGCTGAAAATCGTCAAGATTATCAAATTACCTATAAAGGTCAACGTCCAAAAGTCTCAGTTGAAGAAACCAATCAAGTAGCTTCAACAGTTGTAGATAGTGGAGAAGACAGCCTTCCAGTACTTGTTCGCCTCGTTTCAGAAAGTGGAAAACAAGTTAAGGAATACCGTATCCAGTTGACTAAGGAAAAACCAGTTTCTGAGAAGATAGTTGCTGCTGTACAGGAGGAACTTCCAAAACTTGAATTTGTTGAAAACGATTTGGCCTACAAGACAGTTGAGAAAAAAGATTCAACACTTTATCTAGGTGAGACTCGTGTAGAACAAGAAGGAAAAGTTGGTAAGGAACGTATCTTTACAGCAATTAATTCTGATGGAAGTAAGGAAGAAAAATTCCATGAAGTGGTAGAGGCACCGACAGACCGCATCGTCTTGGTTGGAACGAAACCAGGCACCGCCCTTCCAGAAGATGAAGTGAAGAATCTTGTCCTTAACAGACCAGAACTTGTGGTCGAAGAAGAAACCATTGATTTCAAGGTTCAGGAACGTAAGTCTGATAAGTTGTATCTAGGTGAAACCCGTGTTCTTCAA
>NZ_JVJI01000130.1:0-6113 GCF_001072665.1 Streptococcus pseudopneumoniae
CCGTACTCAAGTACAGCCTGCGGCTAGTTTCCTAGTTTGCTCTTTGATTTTCATTGAGTATAAGAACTTTAGTTGGCTCCCAATTTTAAAAAATAAAAACATAAATAAATAGTTGAAAAAATTCACAGCATTCACCATTATTTTCAAGGAGAAAAAACAGTGAAAAAAAGGAAAAAACTCGCTCTATCCCTTGCGGCTCTTTTGCTAGCAGGTTCTTTGGCGGGATGTGCTAGCTGGATTGATCGTGGAGAATCCATGACAGCTGTTGGCTCAACGGCTCTTCAGCCCTTGGTCGAAGCAGCAGCAGATGAATTTGGCTCTATGTACGTTGGAAAAACAGTCAACGTCCAAGGTGGAGGATCTGGTACAGGTTTGTCTCAGGTTCAGTCTGGAGCCGTTGATGTAGGAAATTCAGACGTATTTGCCGAGGAAAAAGACGGTATCAACGCATCCGCTCTAGTGGACCATAAGGTTGCTGTAGCGGGCTTGGCAGTGATTGTGAACAAGGAAGTTGATGTTGAAAATCTGACAACTGAACAACTCCGTAGCATCTTCACAGGTCAAGTGACCAACTGGAAAGAAGTCGGTGGGAAAGACCTAGCCATTTCCATTATCAACCGTGCGGCAAGTTCAGGTTCACGTGCAACCTTTGATAGTGTTATCATGGATGGTCAATCGGCCGTGCAGAGTCAAGAACAGGATTCAAATGGGATGGTCAAAAACATTGTTTCCCAGACACCAGGAGCCATTTCTTACCTAGCCTTTGCCTATGTGGATGACTCGGTGAAACGCATGAAGTTGAACGGCTATGAGCCGATTGCAGAAAATGTTACAAGCAATAACTGGCCTTTGTGGTCTTATGAACACATGTACACCCTAGGTCAACCAAATGAATTGGTGGCAGAATTCCTCAACTTTGTCCTCTCTGATGAAGCGCAAAGTGGAATCGTTAAGGGAATGGGCTATATTTCTGTCAAGGAAATGAAGGTTGAAAAAGATGCTGTAGGAACGGTGACAGCACTAGAAGGGAGTCACTAATGAATCAAGAAGAATTAGCTAAAAAATTACTTTCTCCCTCAAAGAACTCTCGTCTAGAGAAATTAGGAAAAGGCTTGACCTTTGCCTGTCTGTCTTTGATTGTTATCATCGTGGCTATGATTTTGATTTTCGTAGCCCAAAAAGGTTTGTCTACCTTCTTTGTAAATGGGGTTAATATCTTTGATTTCCTCTTTGGCCAAACTTGGAATCCTTCAGGTAAACAATTTGGTGCCCTTCCTATGATTTTGGGTTCCTTTATTGTCACAATCCTATCAGCACTTATCGCAACTCCTTTTGCCATTGGTGCGGCAGTCTTTATGACGGAGGTCTCACCAAAAGGTGCTAGAATCTTGCAACCAGCCATTGAATTGCTGGTCGGGATTCCTTCAGTTGTGTATGGATTTATTGGTTTGCAGGTCGTAGTTCCTTTTGTCCGTAGTATCTTTGGTGGAACTGGTTTTGGGATTCTGTCAGGGATTTTTGTTCTCTTTGTCATGATTTTACCGACGGTAACCTTTATGACAACCGATAGCTTGCGTGCGGTGCCTCGTCACTACCGCGAAGCTAGTTTGGCTATGGGAGCCACTCGTTGGCAAACCATCTGGCGCGTGACCTTGAAGGCAGCGCGTTCAGGTATTTTTACAGCAGTGGTCTTTGGGATGGCACGTGCCTTTGGTGAGGCCTTGGCCATTCAGATGGTGGTCGGAAACTCAGCCGTTGTCCCAACTTCATTAACAACACCTGCTGCGACCTTAACCTCTGTCTTGACCATGGGTATCGGAAATACCGTTATGGGAACAGTTGACAATAACGTTCTTTGGTCATTGGCCTTAGTCTTGCTATTGATGAGTTTGGCCTTCAACAGTGTGATTAAATTGATTACGAAAGAAAGAGGAAAGAAAAACTATGCACGCTAAGAAATTAGATAAAATTGCAACAGCTGTCCTCTACTCGATTGCAGGAATTATCGTTGCCATCTTGGCATCCTTGATTCTTTATATCTTGGTTCGTGGTTTGCCCCACATCTCTTGGTCTTTCTTGACTGGCAAATCCTCTTCTTACCAAGCAGGTGGAGGGATTGGAATTCAGCTCTATAATTCCTTCTTCCTTCTGGTTATTACCTTGATTATTTCTGTGCCCTTGTCTATGGGGGCTGGGATTTTCCTAGCTGAATATGCTAAAAAAGGTCCTGTGACCAACTTTGTCAGAACCTGTATTGAAATCTTGTCTTCACTGCCATCAGTGGTTGTGGGTCTCTTTGGTTACTTGATCTTTGTAGTTCAGTTTGAGTATGGATTTTCAATCATTTCAGGTGCTTTGGCCTTGACAGTCTTTAACTTACCTCAGATGACTCGTAATGTTGAAGACAGCTTGAAACACGTTCACCATACGCAACGTGAGGCCGGCTTGGCCCTTGGAATTTCTCGCTGGGAGACAGTGGTCCATGTGGTCATTCCAGAAGCCCTTCCAGGTATTGTGACTGGGGTCGTCTTAGCTTCTGGTCGTATTTTTGGTGAGGCGGCTGCTCTCATCTATACAGCAGGACAATCCGCTCCAGCCCTAGACTGGTCTAACTGGAATATTCTCAGTGTGACTAGCCCAATCTCTATCTTCCGTCAAGCAGAAACCTTGGCTGTCCACATCTGGAAAGTCAATAGTGAAGGTACTATTCCAGATGGAACCATCGTATCAGCAGGTTCTGCGGCCGTGCTCCTCATCTTTATCCTCATCTTTAACTTTGGAGCTCGCAAACTCGGAAGCTACCTACATAAGAAATTAACCGCTGCCTAAAGGAGAAGCCATGTCAAAATATAATTGGGATGAAAAGCATATCATCACCTTTCCTGAAGAGAAAGTGGCCCTCTCTACTAAGGATTTACATGTTTACTACGGTAAAAAAGAATCCATCAAGGGCATCGATATGCAATTTGAAAAAAATAAAATTACTGCCTTAATTGGCCCTTCTGGTTCAGGGAAATCAACCTACCTCCGCAGTCTCAATCGGATGAATGATACCATTGATATTGCCAAGGTAACAGGTCAAATCCTCTATCAAGGGATTGATGTCAACCGTCCAGAAATCAATGTCTATGAGATGCGTAAGCACATTGGAATGGTCTTCCAACGACCAAATCCCTTTGCCAAGTCTATCTACCGCAATATCACTTTTGCCCATGAACGTGCAGGAGTTAAGGACAAGCAAGTCTTGGATGAAATTGTGGAAACCTCTCTTCGTCAGGCTGCCCTCTGGGATCAGGTCAAAGACGATTTGCACAAGTCAGCCTTGACCCTATCAGGTGGTCAGCAGCAACGCCTCTGTATCGCTCGTGCTATCTCTGTTAAACCAGATATCCTCTTGATGGATGAACCAGCGTCAGCTTTGGATCCGATTGCGACAGCTCAGCTGGAAGAAACCATGCTGGAATTGAAGAAGGACTTTACCATCATCATCGTGACCCACAGTATGCAGCAGGCTGCGCGTGCTAGTGACTACACAGGATTTTTCTACTTGGGTGACTTGATCGAGTACGATAAGACCTCTAATATTTTCCAAAATGCCAAATTACAGTCGACCAATGACTACGTAACAGGACACTTTGGATAGAAAGGAAACAGTATGACAGAAGCGATTTTACAGGTTTCTGACCTGTCCGTTTACTACAATCAAAAGAAGGCCTTGAATAGTGTTTCCCTATCTTTCCAACCTAAGGAAATTACAGCCTTGATTGGTCCATCTGGATCAGGGAAGTCAACCCTCCTCAAGGCTATCAACCGCATGGGAGATCTCAATCCAGAGGTGACCACAACTGGTTCAGTGGTATACAACGGTCACAATATTTACAGCCCACGTACAGATACAGTTGAATTGCGGAAGGAAATTGGTATGGTTTTCCAACAACCAAACCCCTTCCCTATGTCTATTTACGAAAATGTTGTTTATGGGCTTCGTATCAATGGAGTGAAGGATAAGCAGGTGCTGGATGAAGCAGTAGAAAAAGCCCTACAACGAGCTTCTATCTGGGATGAGGTCAAGGATCGCCTGCATGATTCAGCTATCGGGCTTTCAGGTGGACAACAGCAACGTGTCTGTGTTGCCCGTGTCTTGGCAACCAGTCCTAAAATCATTCTCTTGGATGAACCGACTTCAGCCTTGGACCCTATCTCGGCCGGTAAGATTGAGGAAACCTTGTATGGTCTAAAAGATAAATACACCATGCTCTTGGTAACGCGTTCCATGCAACAAGCCTCTCGTATCTCTGACAAGACAGGATTTTTCCTAGATGGAGATTTGATTGAGTTTAACGATACCAAGAAGATGTTCCTAAACCCACAACACAAGGAAACAGAAGATTATATTTCAGGAAAATTTGGATAAGGAGATAAATGATGTTACGTTCTCAATTTGAGGAAGATTTAGAGAAATTGCACAATCAGTTCTACGCAATGGGACAGGAAGTGTTATCCCAAATCAATCGAACAGTGCGTGCCTTTGTTACGCATGATCGTGATTTGGCCAAAGAAGTTATCGAAGACGATGCAGAAGTAAACGAATACGAAGTGAAATTGGAGAAGAAATCATTTGAAATGATTGCCCTTCAACAACCCGTTTCTCAAGACTTGCGTACAGTTCTAACAGTCTTAAAAGCCGTATCTGACTTGGAACGTATGGGTGACCATGCTGTTTCCATTGCAAGAGCAGCAATTCGCATGAAGGGTGAGCAACGCATCCCGGCTGTTGAAGAAGAAATCAAGAGAATGGGTCGCGATGTCAAGAACTTCGTCGAAGCAGCCCTTGAACTCTATCTCAATGGTTCAGTTGACCAGGCCTATGAAGTAGCAGCAATGGACGAAAAAATCAACCATTACTTTGATAGCATTCGTGACTTGGCTACAGAAGAAATCAAGAAAAATCCAGATGCCATCGTTACAGGTCGTGATTATTTCCAAGTGATTGCCTTCTTGGAACGCATTGGAGACTATGCCAAAAATATCTGTGAATGGGTTGTTTACTTTGAAACAGGTAAGATTGTCGAACTATAAAATAGTTTCATTCTGTATAAAAAGGAGCTTGAAATCAATTGATAGCTCCTTTTTTGAATGAAAAAAATATTTTTAAGATAAAAATTCAAAAAACACTTGACAAGCAACTTGGATAGAGTTATAATTATACAAAATTAACAGAGAGGTTGTTTATTTATGAAATCAAAAAAATGGATATTTGTTTTATGTAGCTTTCTTGCAAGTTTCTTCTTAGTGGCTTGCCAGTCGGGTTCTAATGGTTCTCAGTCAGCTGTTGAGGCCATTAAGCAAAAGGGGAAATTAGTTGTGGCGACTAGTCCTGACTATGCACCCTTTGAATTCCAATCCTTGGTTGACGGGAAAAATCAGGTAGTTGGTGCGGATATTGATATGGCCCAAGCTATCGCTGATGAACTTGGAGTGAAGTTGGAAATCTCAAGCATGAGTTTTGACAATGTCTTGACCAGTCTTCAAACTGGTAAGGCTGACCTAGCAGTTGCGGGAATTAGCGCTACTGACGAGAGAAAAGAAGTCTTTGATTTTTCAATCCCTTACTATGAAAACAAGATTAGTTTCTTGGTTCGTAAGGCTGATGTAGAAAAATACAAGGATTTAACTAGCCTTGAAAGTGCTAATATTGCAGCCCAAAAAGGGACTGTTCCAGAATCAATGGTCAAGGAACAATTGCCAAAAGCGCAGTTAACTTCCCTAACCAATATGGGTGAAGCTGTTAATGAATTACAGGCTGGAAAAGTAGATGCTGTTCACATGGATGAACCTGTTGCTCTTAGCTATGCTGCTAAAAATGCCGACTTAGCTGTCGCAACTGTCAGCTTGAAGATGAAGGACGGCGAAGCCAATGCCGTTGCCCTTAGAAAAAATAGTGCTGATTTGAAAGAAGTGGTGGACAAGGTCATCCAAAAACTCAAGGATGACGGTACCTACCAAAAATATCTTGAAAAGGCGGCAACCTTAACAGAAGTTGAAGAATAATACTCAATGAAAATCAAAGAGCAAACTAGGAAGCTAGCCGCAAGCTGTACTTGAGTACGGTA
>NZ_JVJI01000013.1:0-225 GCF_001072665.1 Streptococcus pseudopneumoniae
ATATTTTAAGGCATATAGATGGCTTTGAAATTAGTCCAGGTTGGCCAAGTGATGGAGAGTATTCTAAATATTATCCGTTTGGAACTTATAATAAAGACCATACCCCAGAAGAGTATTTTGAAGTAGAAATTAGTTTTAATTTTGCTACAAAAACACAGTTAAGTTCAATCTCATTTGAAAAGCGAATCGGGCCAAACGTTAGAGTTCGCTTATGGAATAAATATA